>JAQIBJ010000071.1 GCA_027859085.1 Mycoplasmatota bacterium | reverse complement strand
ATTTTATCCATTACATTTCCTTCCTAATGACTCATTGCTTTAGCTGAATATTTTAATGTATAATCTTTGTTTCTATAGTTAAAGTTCCAATAGACTAAGTAAATAACATGTAAGACTAGATTTGTGATACCCCAGTAAAACAATACTTTTTCATTAAACCAAGTTGTAGAATCCATGACGGGTGTGAAAACATCATAAGATGCACGTATTAAGATATGAATCGCTAATGTATATATTCTTCCCATTAACCATAAATCAGATCTTTTTTTAACAAGCATCCAAATCTCTACGATTAATAGAATACATAAACTTGATGCAAAGAATGTTGTGTTCTCAGCATAAACAAACGCTGCATTCCATATAACATATAATAAACACCAGGCAACAGGGAAATCAGCAATCAATTCTGCAAAATTATTTTTACCATCAAATTTAGCAATTCGCCAATGTTTGGTTGGTAAAGGCATCGTCACAATTAGTATAGCCCCACAAGCTGCATTCATGTAATTACCCATTTCAATATCTGTATAAGTTGCTTCTGCAATATTTAAAGCAACGATTAAGTAGAAGAACCATAACGGCCATTTCTTTTTTTAAGATGGTAGAAAGTCTTTATGTTTTCCATCATTTGCTATTCGAACAAATGAAACAAAACATATAGGCAACAATACACTGAATGTTTTAGCCCATCAAAAAAATGAATTTAGGTTGAAAAACCATAAGGGAATTGTAAATAAAGATAGAATAAAAAACCATTTATAAAATGACTGTTTTTCACGAGTGTATTCTAAGAATAAAAAGAGAAATAACATGTACACTCCCATTGATACGATATAACTTAATACTGACATAAGCTTCCTCCTGAAAATATGATATTTTAACAACAAACATATTATATAAAAATAACACTTGTTATGCCATCATTAATTAACGATTTCAATAGCAAGATTATCATATTTATTAAACATTCGTTTGCCTTTTTAGCAAGATTATCATAAAATAAGGTTGGTAAGATTTAATTTGAGAAAGGAAATAACTATGCACAAGAATTGTCAAGATATTTTCAGCAATTATAAACTACCATTTGAGACATATTTTTATGAATGTGTCAATCATGAAATAAGCACCCATCATGAAATAGAAATCATTTGGGTGCTTAGAGGAAAAGCCTATATTGAATTAGGAGAAAAAACCTATGAGGTTCTTGAAAACAATGTCTTCATGGTATATATGAATCAAGAACATTCAATTCGTTCAGAACTAGATACAATTATCATTGGTTTTCGAATAAATAATGAATATTTACATCGTAAAGGATTATTTTTTGAAAAAATACCTTATCGACCTAGAGTCAGTAGTTTTGAATATTTAGCAAACCAATATCATCAAGTCCCATTGTTATTAATTCAAATACTGAAACTTTTGATATCCGAAGAAAAGACAGATCTTATTCAACATAAGATATATGGTTATTTTAATTTTTATGTTCATGAACTATATAATATGTTATTAAAAGAAAGGTATTTAGATATTAAAACATTGGACTATGATGATTACCTCAATAGAGTCCATAAAATTGTAGAATATATTTATCAACATTTTCAGGAAAATATTAAATTAGAAGATTTAGCAAAGATGACTAAATTGTCTATTTATCGTATTGCTCATTTTGTTAAAGAAGCATTGGGTGTTTCTTTCCATCAATTTTTACAAAACGCAAGGTTTGAACATGCTTTAAATCTAATCAAACACTCAGAAAAAAGCATTGTTGAAATTGCAAAAGAATCCGGATTTAGTGCTCATAAATATTTAAATCAAATGATGAAAATAAAATATCAAATGACAGCTTTAAAATATCGAAAATTAATTCACGAGAAAAGTGATAATAGACATTTTACAATAAAGAACTACGCCTTTATTAATGAAATCCAAGCATGTCTTAAACGTCTAGAAGAAAATAATAGATATGAAAAAATATTTAATATTGAAAGTTTAAATGATTTTAAATAATTATACTAACTTTAAAAGATGATCTTTATTGGTAATCTTTTTTTTTGGTTCATAATTCATTCATATTTGTATTATATAATACAGTTGAGGAGGTGATAGAGATGAAAAAAACTTATGAAAGAATAGTTATTGTATTAATCGCTTTTATCGTATTAGGAATATTATTGAGATTAATTGCGCCACTCTTATGGGGCGAATACTATGGTGGGTATTCTAACCATATGTTTGGTGGAATGATGTTCCCTATTGGTATCTTAGGTATGGGAGCGTTTTGGTTAATTGTGATTATATTTGTGTTTGGTTTAATTAGTAAAGACGGCGAAGAAGACAAAGACACAGCGATAAATACATTAAAAAGAAGATTATCAAATGGTGACATCACCATTGATGAATACGAAGAATTAAAAAATAGAATTAGAAAGGAATAGATATGAAGAAAATATTATTTGGAACACTTATATTTGTCGGGGTATTATTAGTTGGTTTAATGATTGTAAGAGGTGAAGGACTCAGTGGAATCAACCATTATGTTGGGGATGAAACAACAGAAGAACCATCAAGTAATTATTCTTGGATGGGTCAAGGTTATGGCATGATGGGCCGTTATAATGATGGTGACTATGGTTATGGATCATGTTATGGTTATGATGAAGAAGAAAAACCAAGTTATGAAATCTTATACAACCATTTAAGCTTAGAAGATCAAGAAAAAATTGATGTATTATACGCAGAAATGTTAAGTGAGTATGATTTCAGTTTAATGACTGAAACTGAGAAACTAGAAACCATTGAATTAATCAAAGACGCTTTGGTTGATGAGATTCTAGAAAATGATTATAATATAGGTTGGTAAGATGTTAAAGTATGTTTTGATTAGTCTTGCTGTATTTGGCTTATTGTTACTAGGAACTGAAATACTGGGCAAACAAAAAGAAAATAATTTATTAGAGGCTTATGAATTTAACAATTTAAATATTGTAGAACTCATTGATACATTGGAAAATGATTCCCATGGTTCAAAAGTCCAAGCAAGCATTGGTTCAGGCGCCCTTGATTTAAACTTAGAAGGGCAAGCTTTTACATTTAGCATTCCTAATGATTTCTTCTATATATCATTTGCGCCTTATATTAATCAAACTCATGAATGCTACACCCATAGTTTAACAGGTTGTCAGGGTGAACTTATCAATAAAGACATGTTGGTTAGTATTTATGACTCAGAAGGTAATTTATTACAAGAAGAGACAATGAATACAGGTGATGACGGTTTTATAGGACTATACTTGGATAGATTTACTCAATATAAAATCAGAGTTAGTTATCAAGGTTTAAATAGCGAAATCCTAGTCGATACAAGTCGTGATCAAACATGTTTCACAGAGGAGCGATTAAAATGAGCTATCAAGTTAAAATAAAAGTAGATGGTATTAAATGCGGTGGATGCTTTTCACGCATTAATAGAGAAGTGAGTAAAGTCGATTTGGAATATTATGATATTGATCATGCGAATCACATTGTGACTTTGTATTATGATGATAACAAAGACACTTATAAAGAAGTGATGGAAAATATAGAATATGCTGGTTACAAACCAACATTTCTATTTATTACAGAAGAATAATAAGTACATAACTTAACTATTCTTTAAAGATGTAATATAATGGTTATAAGAAGGTGTCATAATGAAGATATTAATTGTCGAAGACTATTTAAAAATTAATCGTTTACTTGCAAGTTTTGCAAGAACTGAAGATCATATCGTGACACAGACTTATGATGTTGAAACCGCATTAGATAGTCTTTCTAATCAATCATTTGATGTCATCATCACTGATTTGATGTTGCCGAAGATGCAAGGTGAAGATTTAATTAAAGCGGTTAGAGAGATTAGTGATGTATATATTATTGTCATATCTGCGAAAGTAGATACTGATGACAGAATAGATGTATTAAAGCTTGGGGCAGATGATTATCTTACCAAGCCTTTTTCTGTTAAGGAGGTCATGATTAAACTTAAAAATATTGAAAGAAGAATCAAACAAGTTCAACTAACATTCTTAAGTTATAATCAAAAAGAGTTAGTAGTCATGCCTTTTAAAAGAGAAGTTTTGTTGAATGATGAATTATTAGTTTTAACAAAATATGAATATGAGGTCTTAATGTATTTGATTAATAATACAAATCAAATTTTATCAAGAGATCAAATCATTGACCATATATCGAATGATAGTGAAGCATTTGACAGAGTGATAGATGTTTATATCAAAAACTTAAGAAAAAAATTAAAAGATAACTCTAAATCGCCAAAATATATTAAAACACATTATGGAGTGGGTTATCAGTTTATAGGTGATTTAGATGATTAGTTTTAAAACATTATTTAAACAAAGAACAGTGAAGTTCTTTGTCATCTTATTTGCATCAATATTATTATTATCAAATGTTGCACTTTATGGGGTGTCCAATTATCAATATATCCGTGAACATGAAAGAAAATTTAATGCTTATCAAGAAATGATGGTACATTTAATTACCATGGAAGATGAATCAATTGCGATGACCTATACAGAGCATTATTATCATACTCAAGGTATTAGAATTTCTTATTATGACGAGTCAAACAATTTATTATATGAAACACCTGATGAACCTTTAATAAATGAAACTTACGATTTGTTTGATGATCAAGGTAATGTCATCGGCCGTATTGTTTATGATGACCAAAACTCTATTTTAGGTAAAGAATTGAGTTATGGCTTACTAATCTTAAATGGCTTTTCAATTATATTGTTTTTAGTGTTTTTAAGATTACTTTATTGGTATTTAAATAATTCATATCATTTACTAGAAAAAGACTTTGAAATTCTTGGAAAGAAATCCAAAGGTTTTAATTTCTCTGATTTAGAGAGCATCAGTGGGAAAATGTTGGAATTAATTGAAAGTGAGAAACGTATCCGTGCTTACCAAAAAGAATATGTAAGAATACTGGCACATGATATTAAAACACCATTAACGGTTATCAAAGCATATTTAGAAGGCATTCAATTAAACAAATTAGAGTTTAATGAAGCCATTAATGAAGACATGGTTCAAGAAGTCGAACAAATTGAAAAAATGATACCTAAATTTATGACTCAAAATCCTGATTTCACATCAACAAAACAAAACATTAAACCCATCATTGAGAGTATCAATAAGCGGTTAAAAGAAGTTTTTAAAACAAAAGACATTAAAGTTAGACAACAATTAGATGACTATGAAACAGATATATCTTATCTTGATATATCTAGAATTGTAGAAAATTTATTATTTAATGCTTTTTATTACACTTACCAAGGAGGGTCTATAAACATAGAACTAAATATTGCAAGACATACTTTAATGTTTAAAGACACTGGGATTGGTATGGATCATGAAACCATTGATTTAATAAAAAAAGGTCCTTATCGTTCAGAAAAAGCTTTTGAACTCCACCAAAAAGGATCAGGCATGGGCTTGCAGATTGTTTTTGAAATTGTTGAACGCTTAGGATATGAAATAGATATCTATAGTGAAATAGGTTCAGGAACAGAAATAACCATTCATTTTAATCAAAACATTCATTGATAATAATATACAAGATAAAGAAGATATAAATACATTTTGGAGAAAATAAACTTAATTGTTTATTTTCTTTTAGTATCTATTACCTATATGCATTGCTTTACGTTGAAATATAGAATAAAATATAAGTAATTAGAAACATAAGAAGGAGAATTAAAATGAATAAAAAGTTAAAAGATTCATTACCTTTATTAAGTATTGTTTTTGCAGTATTAATTGCTTTGATGATGGTATTTAGTGTATTAAGAACAGATGGTGGTGATAGCATCATGAGTGGCTTCACAGCTATCTTTGGTGGAGAGGTTGCTTCTATAGGCGGTTTTGCTAGTGTGGATGTGAATTTTAGTTTAGTAAATTTCTTTGCTTTTCTATTGCCACTTATCTTTACTGTTGGTATTTTCATGTTGACAAGGAATTCAAAAGGCAATGATAAAATAAATATTTTATTTAATGTCTTGATTTTCGCAAGTTTTATTTATTCATTAATTATCTTAGTGAATCTAGGCACATATACTGAAGGGACAGCCACTTTATTTGGTGGGACAGTCTCATATTCATATGAAGGCGCAAGTTTAGCACTTGGGGCTATCTTAGCTATTATATTTGCTGTAAGTGGAATTATAACTTCTTTATTAAAGACTATATTAATATTTAAATAACCACAATCGGAGAATATATTGAAGTAATTCGCGTTAGGAAGGCAGATTAATAAAAGAATAGTAAAGTAGATTGATTAACAAAAGGCGAAGATTTTTTCTTCGCCTTTTAACTTAAAAAAAGTTTTTACAAATAGTCGTCAACCTATATAAATAAATAAACTGGCATGTTACAATTTCATTAATGAGTCTTAAACATATTTAGGAGCTAGCTATAGAAAAAACAAGTGATAAATGCAAATAAGTGAGAATTGATATATTGCGACACATTTAAAGAAGGTTCAAAGAACCGTGATTTAAAATGAATTGTTGAATTATTT
>JAQIBJ010000076.1 GCA_027859085.1 Mycoplasmatota bacterium | reverse complement strand
AACAATATGGCAATTTACTAACGATGAATTTATTAGAGATAGATATGGTAATGAAATTTTACCAAATTCAGAGAAACTAAGTGGGTTTTATTCTAATAAGCTTTATGACTCTACGGCATTAAACAGCCGTCCTTTACAATTTATATTTGAAGAAGGACTAAATACGATTGAATTAATACATGAGGGTGGAGAGTTTTTATTACAATCAATAATTATTGAAAGCATTGAACAAATACCATCTTATCAAGACTATTTAACGCTTCATTCAGATAAAGAAATGGGAAGTGAAGATATTATTACAATTGGCGCAGAGTCATTCACTTCGAAAAGCAATCCATCTACAAGATTAAAAAGTATTAATGATCCATCAGCAACTGCTTATGATGCACAATACCGTTTATTGAATTCAGTAGAAGGTTACAGTTTTAGAAGCGGAAATGATATGATTACATATAATTTACAAGTCGAAGAATCTGGTTTTTATTATATTAATCTTAAGTATCGTCAAAACTACTTAATGCAGATGCCTGTATTTAGAGAAATAAAAATCAATGGTATGGTTCCATTTGAAGAATTGACTATGGTACCATTCCAATATACAAATGATTTTGAGAATATGGTTTTAAGCAATGGAGATGAGCCTTTTAAAATTTATCTAGAAGAAGGTGCAAATCAATTATCATTAAGAGTTGTATTAGACCCATATAGAAACGCATATGAACATATTGTAACAATCATGGATGAAATCACAGCTTTAAGTTTAGAAATTAAGAAATTAACCGGGAATACAATTGATAATTATAGAAACTGGGATTTAGAAACTTATATTCCAGATGTTGAAGAGAGATTAAATCGATGGATTGATACATTAAAAATGATACAAAATGGTTTGTTAACATATACAGTATATGAAGAACCAGGAGAATTAACGAATGTATCATTAGCCATCAATCAATTAGAGAAATTAGTAGCAGATGTTAATGATATTCCAAATAACATGATGATGTTAGCGGATGGTGATTCTTCAACATCTCAATTACTAGGAATATTGGCTCAAGTCTTTTTAGAAAATGGGTTAGATTTAGAACAAATCAACATTGTAAATGATTTAAATGAAGTTCCTAATGCAAATGCTAATTTTTTTGTTAGATTGGTTGAAGGTTTTAAACGCTTTTTCTTGTCATTTAAGGAAAGTGACTACGCAGTAAAATCTGTGGATGAAGATATCATTGAAATTTGGGTAAATTACCCAAGGCAATATATTGAAATTATGCAACAGATTATTGATACTGAGTTTACTGCAGAAACAGGCATTCAAGTGAAACTTTCTTTAATGCCAGATGAAAATAAATTAATTTTGGCAAATGCTGCCAATAGACCACCAGACATTGCTCTTGGAGTTAATTACTGGGTTCCTTACGAATTTGCAATTCGTAATGCTAGTCTTGACTTAAGACAATTTGAAGGTTATGAAGAACTTGTCGGGCATTTTTCACCTGGGGTTATGATTCCTTATGTATTTGAAGAAGGTGTTTATGGATTACCACAAACACAGAATTTCTGGGTTACATTCTATCGTGAAGATATACTAAGTGAACTTGGATCTTTTAAAGAAGGCGATGAAATTATTGTTCCTGAAACATGGGAAGAAGTTATTGAATCATTACCAGAGTTACAACGTTATGGTATGAATTATTTCGAACCACTTGCACAATATGGTGGGTTCAAACCATTTGTTGCGACCATTCCTTTTATATACCAATTTGGTGGTACATTATATGCTGATGATGGTATGACAACATTAATTAATAGTGAAGAGAATTTACGTGGTATGAGAATGATGACTGATTTATTTACTATCTATGATTTACCAAAACAAGTACCAAATTTCTATAATCACTTTAGAGCAGGTACTTTACCAATTGGTATTGGTGACTTAGCAACATATCTGCAATTAACAATTGCAGCGCCAGAGATTGCTGGAAAATGGAATATTGCACCACATCCAGGCGTTTATAATGAAGAAACAGGTGAAATAGAAAGATGGGCTGCAAGTGGAGCACAATCTTTAATGATTTTATCTGATACTGAATTACCTGATGAATCTTGGTCATTTGTTAAGTGGTGGATGAGTACTGAAACTCAAGTGCGATTTGCTGAGAGATTACAAACAACTTATGGTACTGAGTTTTTATGGAATACAGCAAATTTAGATGCTTTTGCTCAATCTTCTTTGCCTGCTGAACATTTAGAAGTTATATTAACACAATGGGAATATGCTTTAGAAGCATCAAGAATTCCTGGTACTTATATGGTTGAACGTGAGATATCAAATGCATGGAATACCATTATTTTTGATGATGCTAATCCAAGAATTGCTTTAGATGAAGCTGTAAAAACATCGAATAGGGAAATTATTTATCGTATGGAAGAGTTTGGATATGTTGAAGATGGCGAAATCATTAAGCCATATATTGTTCCAACGATATACAATATAGATCTTTGGTTAAAGGAGCACGCAAATGACGAATAAAATGAATTCTCCTTTTTGGTTTATAACACCATATGTGATGTTATTTTTAACCTTTATTATCATTCCAGTTCTTATTGCAATATTGTTATCCTTTACATATTTCAATAGCATTGAAACACCAGAATTTGTCGGGTTAAGAAACTATATTGAATTATTAACAAGAGATGAAGTGTTTATGCAATATGTTTTACCCAATACTATAAAGTTTGCCTTTATTGTAGGGCCAGTAGGGTACTTTTTAAGTTTTATATTGGCATGGATGCTTGCACAAATACCACATAGAGCACGAACTATTTTCGCAATTATTTTATATAGTCCTTCAATGACTGCTGGTATTGCTATGGCAGTTGTTTGGACCGTTATTTTTTCTGGGAACTCCACGGGTTATATAAACGCCCTACTAATGAATTGGGGGTTTATTCAAGAACCCATACAGTTCTTGCAATCACCTGAGTACTTAATGAACATTATGATTATAGTTTCGTTATGGGGCTCAATGGGTGTTGGCTTTTTAGCGATGCTTGCAGGTATTTTAAACATTGATCAAAGTTTATATGAAGCTGCTTATGTTGATGGTATGAAAAACCGTTGGCAAGAAATATTTTATATTACCATTCCTTCCATGAAACCGCAGATGTTGTTTGGAGCTGTTATGTCTGTGGTTGGAACATTTACAGTGGGAGCGATTGGTGTTCAATTGTCAGGTGCGAATCCAACGCCTCAATATGCTGGACAATTAATGGTTAACCACATTGAAGATTTTGGATTTATTCGTTATTTAATGGGTTATGCATCTGCAGTGAGTGTTGTTTTATTAATCATGATTTATAGTATTTCTAAAGTAACCTTTAATATACTTGGTGAGAAAGAATAGGAGGTATGATTAATGTCTAAATTTAGTGGAACTAAAATTAATCCTAAAAAATTTCATAAGAGTCAGATAAAGTTTTTTGCTGTTCTTATTCCAATGTCTATGTTTGTTGGATTGCCGATTGTCTTTATTATTAGTCATGCTTTTAAACCAACCAATGAACTATATGCTTGGCCACCAAGATTTTTTGTGAAAAGGCCAACCTTTGATAACTTTAAGAATTTAGTGGATTTAGCTGCTGAATCGGGAATTCCATTTAGCCGTTATTTATTCAATAGTATTTTAGTGACTGTTGTTGGTGTATTTCTTAGTATTTTGATTACATCTCTAGCTGCCTATGGGTTATCGAAACTTAAATTCAAAGGAAAAAAACTATTATTTGAAATAAACACATTGGCATTAATGTTTGTTCCAATTGCAGTGACAATACCAAGATATTTAACCATGACAAACATTGGACTCATTGATTCGTATTTTGCTTTAATTCTGCCGCTAATAGCAATCCCTGTTGGGTTGTTTTTGGTTAAACAGTTTATAGATCAGACTCCAAATGAAGTGATAGAGTCGGCTAAAATCGATGGCGCAAGTGAAATGCAAATATTCTTAAAAATTATCATGCCAATTATCGCACCGGCAGTTGCTACTGTTGGTATTTTGTCATTCCAACTAATCTGGAATGATGTGATTGGATCATCTTTGTATGTTGATAGCGAAAGTTTAAAAACATTACCATTTTATTTCTCAACTTTAGCATCTCTTGTAGGTAACCCGGTTGCTGGTCAAGGTATGTTGGCTGCAGCGAGTTTTATAATGTTTGTGCCAAACATTGTATTATTTATCTTCTTGCAAAATAAAGTTATGAATACTATGGCGCATTCAGGTATTAAATAATGAAAAAAGTATTATCTTTATTATTAGTATTAATTGTTCTTGTTTTACTGTTTGGCACAAATGTAAATGCAGAAAACGGCGTCAATTATAATACATATACTGTCAGTGATGGTCGTTTAGTTCGAACACAAATTGCATATATTCCTGTTGGTGATATTAATGAATTGGGTGGTGTTTCTCTAGACACACCAATTGATATTGATATCGTTGATGGAAAAATGTATATCGCAACGACGACAGGACAAGTAGGAAAAATTATCATATACGATACCACCACAAAAGTTGCCTCTGTGATCGGGACTGATTTTTTAATTAATCCTACAGGTGTATTTGCTTCTGAAGACGGATTTATTTATGTTTCAGATCAAGACACTCAGGCTGCTTATAAATTAGATGAAGCTGGCAATATTTTGATCACTTATACAAAACCAGATTCACCTTTATTTGGTGCTGAAACTTTTAAACCCAAAAAAATAATTACTGATTCAAGAGGAAATGTTTATATACTAAATTTAGGCGTTAAAGGATTGGCTCAGTTTACAAATGATGGTGAATTTTTAGCCTATTTTGGAGCAAATACAATTACCCCAACTTTAAGAACTGTTTTACAATATACTTTCTTTACTGATGAACAATTAAATAGTTTGTTTAATTTAACACCTCCAGAAGTGTCTAACATGGCTATTGATGATAGAGGATTGATTCATACAGTATCACTTGGTGATGGTGAAAACAACATTAAAAGATTAAACATCAGCGGTGACAATCTTTTACCTGAAATGTTTGTTGCGCAAAATTTAGTAGATGTTTATATTGGTTCTTCAGGGAATATCTACACAGTAAGTCGAGAAGGAATGATTTACGAGTATGATACAGAAGGGAATTTATTATTCACTTTTGGTGGGAACGATATCACAAATCAAGTTCAAGGATTGATGAATCAACCTTCATCAATTGCTGTTGATGATGATTCAAACATTTATATTTTAGATCGAGGTAGTCAGTCATTAAAAATCTATTATCCAACAATCTTTACTGGATATGTACATGAGGCTTTAACATATTATCAAGAAGGTTTATATGTTCAATCTCAAGAACCATGGCAAGAGGTCTTGAAAATGAATGATTTCTTTGATTTGGCTCATAAAGGTATGGCCAATGCTCATTTCAGCTTAGGTGATTATGATGAAGCCTTAGAGGAGTATTACATTGCGAATGACAGAGCAGGATATAGTGATGCTTTCTGGGAAGTTAGAAATGCTTGGATGATAGACAATGCACCGACATTTATAATTCTATTATTTATTTTGTTAATCATTTTTATTATAAATATTAAGGTTAAGATTGTATCTTATGCAATGTCACCAATTAAAAAAGGCATTGGGTGGACTAGAAAAAAATCTAAAATTGTTGATCAAATTCTGTTTGTGTTTTCATATTTAAAAAATCCTGCAGATAAAACTTATGAAATTAAAAGAAAGAATAGAATCCAAGTATTTCCTGTAACCATTTTATTGGGGATATATTTCTTATTCTATATATTCTATATTTATAATTTAGGTTTCTTATTTAACAATCGACAAATTGAAAATATTAACGTAATTGAAGAACTTATCAAAATCATTTTACCAATTCTAGTTTGGGTTGTCGCTAATTTCCTTATTGGAACGATTAGAGAAGGAGAAGGAAGACTTAAAGATGTTTATATTACAACAATATATAGTTTAGCACCTTATTTTCTCCTGTTACCAGTTATTGCCATATTGTCACAAGGATTGACTTACAACGAATCATTTATTGTTTCTTTCACCAATACGATTGCTATATTTTTAACGGTTGTATATTTCTTCTTTATGGTAAAAGAAACTCACTTTTACAATGTTAAAGATACCATTAAATCCATATTAATTTCTGCATTTACAATGGTAATGATGTTGTTGGGTGTATTTATCTTATATATTTTACTTAATGAATTGGTTATTTTGATTAGAGACGTCATTATGGAGGTGTTCTATCGTGTTACAAATCGCTAAAAAAATATTGATTGTACTTGGTCTAGTATCAACAACATTTGTAATAGTTGAAACATCAAGTCCCAATAATGAAGTTGGATTATCACAAAACACAAATCTATTAATTGATGATTTAATTTATCAATCATCAAGATACTCTCATCCGGATGATTTAACAGTAGTAAATACTGATGACTATATTAATATCACAAATAAGGATGAAGAGATATTACAAAACGATCAGTTCATTTTATATCTAAATGAAGATAATTTAGGTATTAAAGTACTGAATAAACAAACAAATTATGTTTGGAATACAGCGCTTGATAGGGCACAAGCGGGAACATTCACTGGCTTACTTGAAAGCGGGATTGGTTTTGAATACTTCAATGTAGAACAAAACTATAACAATCCTAAAAATATTGGTATTTCTGATACTGAATTTAGAGTAGAAACGACAATTGAAGATCAAACCATTAATTTTGATGTTAATATTGATGGTTCTTGTCAAACTCGTGATTGCAACCGATATTATCCTTTCTATTTGCAGGGTTTAATTACTTTAGAACAAATGATTGAAGAGTATGAATATTCTGTACTAGACTTAGGTTTTTCATTTGAAATTACTTTAACAGAAAATGGTATAGAATTTTACTTGCCAGTTGAATCAATTTATGAAGGTAATCCAGAACAAATTCAATTGTCTAGTATAATAGTTTTTCCTGGTATGGGTGCCACTTATTTAGATGATATACCTGGATATATGATGATTCCTGATGGAATTGGTGCACTTATTAGATATGAAGATAATGAAGGAAAATTTGTCAATCCATATCAATCCAGATATTTTGGTAGCGACTATGGTGTTGGAACCAATGTTAGTTCTTTAAATCAATATAAGTTATCTTTACCAATTTTTGGAGCAGTTCATGGTGTGAATCAAAATGCCTTTGTTGGTATGATAGAATCTGGCGCAACAATTGCTAGATTATTTGCATACCCTAACGGGGCGACCAATGTTAATTATAATTTAATATTTAATAAATTTGATTTAAAACAAACTTATACTCAAAGTTTTACAACTGATAGAACAGGTGGCGCTTTAAGGGTATATGAATCAAAGGATGAAGATATTCGAATAAGATATGATTTTTTAACAAATGATCAAGCAAATTATGTGGGAATGGCTCAAGCGTATCAAGGTACTTTAGCAGAGAATAATACCATTATGCCAATGAACCCTCAAAATACACAAATTCCACTTCATCTACAATATCTAATGGCTGATTCAAAATCACGTTTTATTGGTAGAGAAATCATTGAAATGACCAATGTTAACGATGTAAACCGTATGTATGATTTCTTTATGGACAATAATCTAACAAATCAACGCGTTTCACTCTTAGGTTGGAATGATGGCGGATATAGTGGACATTTACCGAGTGATGTTGATTTTGAAAATAAGTTGGGTAGAAATAGACTATTTTTAGATTTAATTAATAAAATAGAAGAAAAAAATGAAATACTATTGGTTAACAACTATGTGATCGGTTCAAATAATACTTATAGTTTAAACTATGGAAGAAATGTAGCTGAAGCAATAGATCGATTCAAATTAGGGTATTCTTGTGATTCTTGTGTTTATGAAGATACCTATTTGCTCTACCCTGAATTTAGTTATGATAGAGCAATGAGCGATTTAGGAGATTATCAAGATGTTGGTGCAGATGTAATGTTCCAATCTCTTGGCGCAAATTTATTTAGTTATTTTGATGATGAAATCAATACGCGAAAATCCGCTTTAGATATTTATCAATCAATTATTGAAGCCTATCAAGATAATGCTCAATACGTCCAACCGAATGCGTATGCATTTTTAGGTATGGAAAGTTATTATAATATGCCACTTTATAATAATCAATACAGTTATTTTGATGACTTAGTGCCAGTTTTGCCGATCGTTATGAGTGGCTATGTTGAGATGTTTTCAAGTTATCTAAATTTCAATAGTTTGGGTAAAGCACAACTGTTAATGTTGATCGACTTTAATATTTATCCATCTTATTTATTGACAGAGGAAAGACCTTCAAATTTAGCTGGTACTGATTTAGAGAGTTTCTATACGTCTCAATTTGATGTTTGGAACCAAACGATTATTGAAGAATATGAATGGAT
>JAQIBJ010000099.1 GCA_027859085.1 Mycoplasmatota bacterium | reverse complement strand
TTTATTACATATTATAGTATTTCGCTTGAGCAGACCACATCCTGAAATATAGGCCATCGATGTTAGTTAATAATTCATCATGATTTCCTTCTTGGATAATTTCCCCATTATCAAAGACAATAATGTTATCGCAAAATCTACATGATGACATCCTATGAGAAATATATATAGCGGTCTTTTCTTCTACTAAACCATCGAATTTAGTATATATTTCATATTCTGAAATAGGATCTAGAGCTGAAGTTGGTTCATCAAGGATAACTATAGGTGTATCTTTATATAAGGCCCTTGCTATAGCTAATTTCTGTGCTTCACCACCAGATATCTCAATGCCTTGTTCAGCAAAATCTGAATAGATGAACGTATCAATACCTTTATCCAATTCATTAATTTTATTCTCTAACCCAGCTTGTTTTAAGTAGTCAAGAATCATATCTGGATTTTCTTCATTACCACATGTGACATTTTCTTTAATAGTTGTTGAAAATAAACGAAAATCCTGGAATACGATTGATAATAAATCTACATACTCTTTATAATCATATTTTTTTATGTTAATTCCATTAAGTAAAATTTCACCTTCAGTAGGATCATATAGTCTACACAAAAGTTTAATAAAGGTAGTTTTACCCGCTCCGTTCGGACCGACAATAGCTAATTTTTTCCCAATATTAAGTTTAAGTGATATATTATGTAAAATTATTTCTTCACTATTTGGATAATGAAAAGTTACATTTTTAAACTCAAGAGCATATTGACTATCATTTCGCTTTTCAATTGGTAGTGTGCCTTTGTACATGGCCGTATCAGTATTTAAATATTCATCATATAATGTTAGATATTTCGTTTGAATGGTTGCTGATGAAATATTAGTTAAAAATGCTGTTAAAGCCGTATTGAATACAGTTATAGCACTCACTAAACGAAGTACACTCCCTACGGATATTAAACCCAATAAAGCTTTAACACCAATTATGGAGTAAGCAGCAATGAGTATTAAGTGATTAAGCAAACCAACATTTGAAATCAATAGTGAAATCTTTTTTATAGCAGTATAAAAATTATCCATAAATTCGTCAGATCTTTTATGAATTTCATCCCTTATTAAATTACTTATTTTATGAATCCTTAAATCTTTCCCTAATTTATAATCAACAGAAAGATTAGTTAAATATTCAAACATTCTATTTGCAACAATATTTTTTTTAAATACATCATATTGAATAGTATTTGCTTTTATTAAAAAATATATATTCATAAATAGACTCGCGAAAATTAATACAAGTAATATAACGCCCATCAATGGGCTGTTAAATACCTTTGTAAGTGTGTCAGGACTCACTATTGAAACTTTGTTGAATAAAGCAAATATTAAGATAAAAGAGTAAATTAAAGAAATTATATTCTCTATAGATCGCCCTAAAGCAAGGATGAATGAGCTAATTCCACCATTTGAATTTACACCTTGATCTGCCTTTGATAATTTATCTTTTATTGCTTGTGATTCTAATTGTTCATAGTCAAGATTTAGAGTTTTTTTGGCAATTTCACTATTAAGTTTATAACTAATTAAGATTTGTTTTTGCTCACATATAAAATTCAAAATTGTTCTTAGTATTATAAGACTTCCACCAATTATAATCATTTGATAAACATAAGTCATGATTGTTGCTTTCGATAGTTTATCAATAAGTCCATCCAAAATTAACGCACTATAAATAATGGCTATAAACGGAAAAGAAGCTGTAACAATAGATCTTAAAATAACTAAAGGAAAAAAGCTTCTATCTGATTTTTGTGAAATTCTTATAATTGAAATTGTTTGTTTAAAAAATCCTTTAGATTTTTTCATTCTCTAGAACCTCCTTCTTATTTTCTTTGTAATACCGACTTTGTATTTTAAACATCTCTGCATATTTCCCTTTTTTCTTCATTAATTCAATATGACTTCCTTCTTCCTGAATCGAACCATTTTCTATGTATATAACTCTATCGCAAAATTGAGTTGATGATAGTCTATGTGAAATAAACATTGATGTTTTATTTTTGGTTAAAGAACTGTATTGTAAATATAATTCTTGTTCAGCCAAAGGATCAAGCGCAGCTGTAGGCTCATCTAAAATAAGTATTGGTGCATTCTTATATAAGGCTCTAGCTAACATCAGTTTTTGTAATTGGCCACCAGATAACATAATACCCTTATCATCGATTACTTGAGTTAAATAGGTATGTTCTTTCTTTTCTAATGATTGCACTTTTTCTAATAATCCAGCCATTTCTAATGAGTTTCTCACTTTATCAAAATTAGTATTTTCATTAGATGCTCCTGAGACATTTTGTGCAATTGTGAATGCGAATGTGTTAACATCTTGGAATATAACGCTAATTAGGTTAAAGTAATCTAATGTGTTGAAATCAGAAATCGGAATATCATTAATTAAAACTTCCCCTTTTGAAGGATGATACAAGCCAGATAACAACTTGACTATTGTAGTTTTTCCAGCACCATTTATTCCAACTAAGGCTACTTTCTCTCCAGAATTAATTTTTAGATTAAGATTAGATATTGTTGGCTTTTTAGATTCTGGATATGTGAAAGAAACATTCTTAAATTCTATTGTTAACGCTTGATTCAAGAGTGGTGTAATATCAACACCCCCATCAGTTTTTGTTAGATCATCTATTTTCATATATTCTCGAAAATTATTTATACCTATATTTGATTCTTTTAATCTACTAAAACTTTCTGATAATTGATTTAACCAAACTGAGAATCCAGTTACAATGCCAATCATAAAAGTGAATTCAGTAACATTTATTTGAGAATTAATAACCATCACAACCAAAATTGAATATGCTAATAAATCTCTTGCGATTGTAAATATTGAATCGGAAAAATTAGCTAATGAATATCTACCTCTTTGTTTTGTAACCATTTTAGAAAAACTTTTTGTAAAAAACTTTATTCCTTTATAGAACCATGATTCTAATTTATATATTCTAATGTCCTTACCATTAACAAGTTTTTTAGCTTCATTTTGATAATAAGTTAATTTAATCCTGTGTTGATTAAGTTCATCTTCTGTTCTCTTCTCGTATTTTCTAGCATACGTATTTAATAAAAGATTCATTAAAGACATGCCTATTAACAAGAATACAATTGAAATATTTATTGTCATTATGTATGTGCTATATAATAGTAATCCTGTAAGGCTTACTATGAATCCGGGAAAACTTTTAAGCAATAATTCAACACCGGTCCAGTTTGATCCAATACTGCCGGCCGCTTTGTTTAATTTCGCTTGTCCAACTTTACTTTCTATGTTTTCATAGCCAGTAGACATTACTTTTTCAGTTAGCATTTCCCAAAAGCATTTTGTTCTAATAAATGTGCTTTCGATTTCGATTTTAAATGACATAGATGAATTAATATAATTTATTAATGCATATGATAAAACAATTATTGCCATAATGAGTAAATAATCTCCAACTATAAAATTATTTGTTATAAAATACACAACCGCTGTTGGTATAATAGTCGCAATTATTGGAATTATTAATTTTAGAAAAAAAGTTATGATTAGTTTATATTTATAACTTTTATTAAACCTATCCCCTTGAGAATAAACGTATTTTGCATTTTGAAGAAAATTGTAATTCATGACTACCCCTCCTAATGATTCTTATATTCTTAATATACAACAGATTTCTTACAAGCAAACACAAAGTTTCTAATCTGTTTTTTTGTCCGCCAATGGTTAATCTATAAGTGAATTAATACTTCTAAAACAAATACTCCTGGTTAATATTGGTAATTATTTAACCAATATTGATTTTATGCCTTTTCATAAACTCTAAATATTATTTTCTACGTATTATAGTATTTTGCTTGTGCTGACCACATATTATAATATAAGCCCTCGGAACTACTTAATAATTCTTTATGATTCCCAGCTTGAACAATTTCACCTTTATCAAATACAATAATGTTGTCACAAAATATTGGATCCATTCATCTACACCAGCTGTGATTAATGCAATAAAAGAAACTTTGAGAATTGATAAATCAAATGCTTTTGCTGTAAAGTAATATGATACACCTAATATAAAGTATTCAAATATATGTGCTGCTTTTCTTATAAATATGTGTAATGATTCCAGAGTAATATTATTATTAACGAATACACTATCTAAGATATTCTTAAAAAATGCGGTGACTCCCGAACTCATCTCACCAGATGTTGTTCCTGTAGATAAAGACATGGAGAAAATAAATATCGTTATCAGTATTGTTATGATCAAACTAATATATTTTTTCTCCATGCTATCTCCTTTGATTGCTATTATTTTGATATCTATTTTCACTGTTTTCTCTTAATTGTTGCCAATACTCATTTGGACATATTGAACAAATACTGTGAACTGGTATCAATTTATAGTTTCTATTTTTCATGATTAGACCTCCTTAAATCTTTAACGCTTGCTTCTTATCTTGTTGTTGAATTGTTCCCAATACTCATTTGAGAACAAACTTCCTAAGTATACAGTGTCTCTTGATTTTTCATTTCCAAATTTCATTCGAATTTTCTCCTACTTTTTCTACACCTTAACTATACAACATAAATATTAAGTCATAAAAAAAAGTGCACGAAACGTCAAATTTCGTGCACCAGTGGTTATTTATAGCGGAAATAGTAACTCTGAAACAAATACTTTAGGTTCATTTTGGCGATTGATATATCCTGAGTATTTTTCAACAATATTGTTAATTCTTTTTAAACCATGTCCATGATTACCTCTTTTTGTTGTTATATATTCTTCATCTAGCTTACGTATAATTTCACTTGTAGAATTTGTTACTGAAATGTATAATTGTTGCTTAAATATACCAATATACACTCTAATGAATCTTGGGCTTCCATTTGGAATCTTCTGGCAAGCTTCAACTGCGTTATCAATTAGATTCCCTATTAAAACACACAAATCAATATCTGAAATTGTGAGTTTTTTAGGAACCCCAGCTTTATAGTTTATATCAATATTATTTTTCCTTGCTAAGGATAGTTTAGAATTAAGAATTGCATCAAGATTAACATTACCAGATTCAACCATCTGGTTTACCTTATCTAAATCAATTTCCAATTCGTTTAAATATTGATTCGCTTCTTTTATTTGATCCATCATGATATGAGCTTTTAATTTTTGAAGATGATTGTGATAATCGTGACGCCAACTTCTCATTGTCAAGTAAATATTTTGAACTTCTTCTACTTGTTTATTTAAAATTTTATTTTGATATTCAGTAGCTGAATCTTCATAAGATTTTCTCATAAAAATCTGATTATTTTCAGCCAATAAAAAAACAATTGCGATTAAAAAACTTACATATATTATGATTTCATTATATTGATAACTAAGGAATAGTAATAACCCAATTGAACTTATAAAAAGAAAAAGAAAAATAAGTGATGCTTTATTTTGTAATCGCAACAAGAAAAAACAGATTAATGTATCAATCACTAATAATGTCACTAAATTTTCAGATATCGTTACACGGTTTGGCATTACAAAATAAACTATTAATGTCATGCTAAGGATAGCAAATCCGATGAGTAATAAATGAAGTTTATTGTGTGTGTGTAGTAGAGACATTCCATACACGATTACAATGAGAATCGGTATTAAAATAATGTATTCCATTAGACACCTTTTTCTTTATAGTAGTTTATAAATTTTTCATTTACTGATTTATAGGAGTTCCTGCTTAAAGGAATGTTTATGTTTTGTACTAATTGACATTCATTCCTAGTAATCTTTTCAACATATTTCATATTCACTACATAAGATCGATGTGTTCGAATAAATTCTGTGTCAGCTAAATCCAAACACAAATCACTAATATTGTACTTATAGTCATATTCTTCATTTTCTAAATGAAGTGTTATATAATGTCCCATAGATTCAAAATAGATTATGTCATCATAATTTATTTTTTTCTTCTCTCCGGAAACTGAAATAATAATATACGAGTTCTCTGTAGTTATATGTGTATTTGCATAATCTAGTAACTCATACACTTTATTATCCTTTATAGGTTTTAATATATATCTAATCGCTTGAACCTCGTACCCATCAAATACATAATCTGCCATGCCTGAGATGAATGCCAAAATAACATTTTCATCGGTTTTTCTGATTCTCTTAGCAAGTTCAATTCCATTCATGTGACCCATTTGTATGTCTAAAACAATCACATCATAAGGATATGATTCATTATGTTCAAACAACATTTCTTCAGCACTATAATAAAAACTGAGTTCTGTGTTTATACTATGTTCATTAGACCACTTATCAATTATCACTTTTAAATAATCAAGTTGTATTGAGTCATCATCAACTAAGCATATGCGCATAAATATCCACCTGCCATTTGGAATGTCTTCAATTAGAAATGCAAACGTTTCCTATATTATATATAGTATACCATATACAATTACAAGTAAACAAATCTCACTAAAGAGATAGATTATCAAATTTTGAAGTATTTTTTGTATTATTATTTCAATCACGAGAAATGCGATTATATAAAATAATAATAATTAAAATAGTAAATGCGGGGCCGATACTAAAGAGTAGTTGGAAACTATCATTATTATGGATAATCTGGTAGATAGAATTTGATATTTCAATGGTTGAAAATAACGCAATAACAAATAAGATACCATTTAATACTTTGCTTTGAATAGATTTTTTTCTATTTATCATATAATCAACTATTTTATATAAAGATTCACTTTTATCTTCAAATGAGTCATAGTATTTGCTTATTTCCCATTTCTTTTCCTGGGCTTCCATTAGTTTTGCTTGATATTGGTTAATTGTAATTGATGTATTATCATATGAGCGCATTATTCTTTGGATAAAGAAAAATAATTGATTAATATTATTTTTAAATTGAGTTGTTCTTACAAAGAAGAATTTATTTGATTCAAAAACACTATACGAGTGAAAGAGTAATCTTTCTATATTTCTTTTCATGGCAATTATAAATTCCCATTCCGCAAACTCATTTTCAATTGGCGTTAAATGATAGTAAATTTCATCTTGTTGGTGTCTATTTTGATTATTTATTAAGAAAAAGATTGTATGTGACCAGCCTAAAAATATATGGGATTCATGAGAAGGAGAATATATGTAGTCAAGCTTTTCTTCTTTAAAAGCAATTTTATCGGCTAATTTTTTATTTTCCAAGTCATTGTAATCATCATCATAGATAAGATGAACCCAGGTTATTGTATACATAGATCTTTCAACGCTATATTCAAGTTTGTCTTTTAATTCAAAGATATTTTCTATTTCAAAGAAAATGCGTTGAAATTCTTTATCACTAATATCTTTTTCAATTATTTCAATATATTCAATACAAGCATCCCTAACAATATTGTGGAATAAATCTCTGGCGATATTTCTGATAAAAGCCGAGATTGTATTATACTCTTTTGCGTTTATTGATGCATTTTTTAATGATACAGTTGTATGAAATGTAACATCACCGTAACTTCCGAATTTTAGTAAAGTGTTATTAAATTGTAAAGCATGGGGAAGATATTTTTTTATTTCTTTATATTCTATTTCATATTTGCTTAATTTGCTATCATTTACTAAATTATCAAAATTGAAGTCATTTATTTCAAAATGAATTGTATTATGCTTTTTTCTGTGGGTTTTAAAACTGCTGGCACTAAGTCTTGTTTTTAAAGATGATTCACTGTTTTCATCTGGCTTTAACCATTTTCCATTTGTTTTAAGTAATTTATTTCTGTTTGTATTTAAATGTTGACAGAGAATATCATAGTTGAAATTAGCTTTATTATAATTATAAAACTCCATATCAAAGAAGATGTTGGTCATATTTCCACTCATTAAGACAATATCAGCGTTATTAATCAATTTTTCCATATTATTTCCTTTCTTAAAAACAAATATTTATTATCATTATATATTATTATATCAAATATTTGATGTATTTAGTTATAGAATAAGTAATCAAATTTAATTATTTTTTATTAAAGATTTGTTTCTATACACTAAATATTTAAAACATTAGATAAAAATTGATTCAATTTTAAAAGAATACATGGTTCACTAGACTATCAAAGTTCAGTTGACTATAGATTAAACTACTCTTTATAAAAATTGTTCAAAAAAGGATTGCCATACCATAATTTATAAGAGCCCAACTCATATGAGTAGGGCTCTTATAAATTTATTGCCTAATAAATAAAAATTCTATTCTTCTTCAATATTATCTAAGAATATTTTAAATATTTCCGGGTCATACTGTTCTTTTTGTTTTTTCATAATATTTAATGCTTCTTCTTTTAAGTAGGCATCACGGTATGGCCTGTCAGCAGTTAAAGCTTCAAACACATCCGCAACTGCAATGATTCTTGCGAATAATGGTATTTCTTTACCCTTTAATCCTTCTGGATAACCGCCACCATTATACTTTTCATGATGATATAAAACACCTTCATTAATATGATCAAAGTTTGATATGCCATCTAGAATACTATATCCGTATTTTGGATGTTTCTTTATCTCATTAAATTCATCTTCTGTTAATTTGCCTTTTTTATTCAATATCGTTAAAGGTATAAATACTTTTCCAACATCATGTAATTGTGCACTTAATAGTAATTCATCAATATTAGATACATTTAACTTTTCTCCTATAACTCCACATATCTTTGAAACATAATCACTATGTTCCCTTGTATATAAATCATTGATTTCATTGGCTCTTGATAATAATTGAACTATTTCTATATTTTTCTTAGACAATTGTTCATAATTTAATTCTATTCTATCCAACATACTATTTACTTTTTGACCAATCAAATCAAATTCAATAATTTTATTCTTAGGTATTCTAGGAAAATTATGATTGGATAAATGAATTGAATCCATGCCTTGAATTAATATTTTTCTATGTTTAGCAGCAATTAAAGTCGCTATAAAATATATAGCACTATTAATCACGAATAATGAAGTCACAATTAAAATAGTATTAATAATCAAATGTTCTTTAATATAATTGGCTAACGTATAGGTAAGTCTTGTTTCTATAATCAATGAATCATCTATTGAAGGAATAGTAATCGTAAAGTTTTGTGGTTCAGAAGAAAACTCTGATTCATCTGCATATAAATGAAAATTTTCAATACTTTCAGGTTCAACAATTGAGATTAAATAATCTAATAATTGACCTGTTATTGTTTTTCCTAAAAGAAAAACACCATTTTTATCCGTGGCATCATCATTTGCTAGAGGCATACCAGCGAATATAAACAATTCACCATCTATCCATAGCAATGAGTTTTCTTGAGTATTATCGTTTAATATACGTTCATATAAGTTCGTATTCTCAATAACCGTCTCATCAAATCCAAAAGAATCTACTATGGTTTCGTCTTCTTTCACAATCAATAAAGCATCAATTTCAAAATCTTCTTCACTCAAATACTGTGTTAAATTGATACTAACCCAATCCAAATCATCCGTTTTGACAGCGTCATTCGCAAACGTCCAGTATGCATGTGCCCTTGTTAAAATCATTAATTCGCTATACATATCATTTATAAAAAATTCCACAGATTCTTCTTTACGTAATTTTTCTTCTTTTTCAAAGACTTCCGTCCCCTGATTGTATGTCATAAACATCACAAGAATTGTTATAATCAATGAGATCACAGATAACAAAACGGTTCCTATCAGTAATTTTTTTAACATATAGTTCCTTTCTTATCTAAAAAATGAATAAAGTAACACAAAACATCCGTTGTATGTAATTATTTTATCATAATATAATATATTATATCACATATTATTTTATCATGAACTCTATATTTATTATGTCCGTTATATATCCTAGCGTCAATCATTAAGAAAACATTAGTAAATTTATATTAATTAGTTTTAATATATAACTTGTTTTTAAAAAATAATAATGATAATATTAAAGAAGATATTAACTTATCAAAATTAAGAAACCAAATATTATAAAGGAGGACTTAATTAATGATTTCAGCAGCTTATGTTAGGATTAC
>JAQIBJ010000060.1 GCA_027859085.1 Mycoplasmatota bacterium | reverse complement strand
TTCAATCGGTTATTTAAGGTTTTGTTGACTAAGAAAGCAATTAAGTTAAAATCTAAGTTCACATGTGTTGCTACCTTGTAATAATTATGGAGTCCTAAAATCATTGAATTAAGTTTATTCACTTCTTTCGCTGAGTTGATTCGACCAACTTTTATTACTTGTGCTTTCAGTTTCTTTACTGCTTTATTGAAAGCTTTAATACTCATTTTAGATTTGCAGACATATTTATGTCCTTTCTTAAATGTTTTTAGTCTAAAGCCAAGAAATTTCATATAATTTGTTCTAAGATTTGTGATTTTTGTTTTGCTTTCGCTTACTTCAAGGTTAAGCCGCTCCTTTAACCATTGAGTCGTTGCAATTTTGATTTTACTTGCTGTTTCATAGTCTTCACACATAATTGTTAGGTCGTCCGCGTAGCGGACCATATAAAACCGCTTTAGATTAGAGCATTTTTTAATAGCTGTCGTTTTATCCCTTGTGTCTATATATTTATGGTCTGTCGTAAATGTTTCAAATTGGTCACTTAGCCACCAGTCTAATTCATTGAGTACCACGTTCGCAAGAAGTGGTGAAATAAGACCCCCTTGAATCGTTCCTTTTGAAGGGACACCCTCACATTGAATTTCTGAAGTGAGTGATTTTCGCAGAATTGCTATCAAGTTCTTATCTTGCATGCCTAGAGTCCAAAGTTGTTTCATTAACTTTGAGTGACTGACATTATCAAAAAAACCCTTGATATCAATACTGACCGCATAGTTTAATTTAGCTCTATTTATCAAGAACTTTACTCTCGCGATTGCGTGATGTGTACTTCGATTCGGTCTAAAACCATAGCTATGATTGTGAAATTTTACTTCACAGATTGGTTCTAGCACTTGTTTTATACATTGCTGTATCAAACGGTCTTCTATGGTTGGTATGCCAAGAGGTCTTTTCTTACCGTTTTTCTTCTCAATAAATACTCTTTTAATCATATGTGGATTGTATGAACTGAGTCTCTTCTTAATTAAATTAATAAGTTGCTCAGTTGTTAAAGCTTTTAAATCTTCAATTGTTTTACCATCAACACCAGGTGTTTTACTACCCTTATTAGTTTTTAGATTTCTATAAGCTAATTGGATGTTTTTACTAGAGGTAATGATTGGCATTAAATTTTTGAAATTAGCGTTATTTTCACTTTTCCTATATAAATCATCGAAAGTTTCTTGTATTTGATAGTACTCGTTGTTCCTTAAAAGTCCTTTCTTATTCATTGCTGCGTTTTTCGCGTGCATAAGTCGTTTACTCCTTTAAAAGTTTCAACTCTCTTAGTCTCACCAGAACCTTATGCAAATAGTAATTTATTCAATCTTTTCTTTTGACTTGAGGCCATCCCTCCACTTCTTATTATCAAAGCTTCATCGGTACTATGCCTCTACTCTCACCAATGTAATATGATGTTATAGACGATGGTCCTTTCCATCATTCCACTTCATAGGGATTAAGCCCTCCATGTCACTGGCTTTCCACGTTCCAAATGATTTATCTTACAATTTTATCCTTAGATTAATACTATAAGCCTGTAGGCGTGATAAGTCCAAGTTAACTTATAAGGTTTTTCATAGTAGCGACTCTTACTAAACCTCACCTACTCCAGACCTTGCTGGTATAATTATTTCTAATTATTTAATGTCTAGACCCTTACCTTCGCATTTTCGTCTGAAGCTTTTACACTTCATTCTAACCTTAGATATTTTATAGAGTACCAGGCTATAAGCTACACACTCTATCGCTAGAGCACTTTCGATTGGTGCTTAACTTTCGGTAACTTTCACCTGACTTCACCGAGCTTATTACAAAATTTTCCTTAATGAAACTGATGCAATTCGGAGTATCATACCAAACCCTTCCAAGCGTTACCTCTTCATTTGATTTGTCAATCATTTAGTTCTAAATTATTTAACTTGGGCAATTCTTTTCAAATTGCAACGTGTCGCGCCACTACCGTTATCTGTTGTAATTGTTTTAAATGCTTCTCTAAAGACAACTGGTCCCATTCGTCTTTCGATACGATCTAAACCCCTTACAACAGCATCTGATGTCTTGTTAGGTATCAGTTCTATTATCTCTTTACGACTAGCTCTTTCCGTTAACACCAATAGATACGGATCTTTAATACCTTTCTTACCTTCTACTAAATCCATCTCCCAATGGCCGATTTCTTCTCTTGTTTTTACTTCTGCTGGTCGATCGTGTATCCGACGACCAATCTTAAAGGCTGTTGTTTTTTTTGCTTCTTTTTTCTTTTTCTTTTTCTTTTTTTTATAAAAACCATGCACTAAATCCTCTTCATTAATTAATAGGATTCCATTGTGAATGTAATTATAGATTGTTTTGGCACAAATTTTGATTTTAAACTCACCATTATTTTTAATCCAATGTTCTATTACTTCTGGTGAATAACCCGCATCTATTTTTTCTTCAATGTATGTTGCTAATTTATCATTTCCAGCAATAACTAGATTAGGTCCTTTTCTTTTTGCACGTTTTTCTTTAATCATTTGTCCTTTATCAGAACTGTATAATTCTTCATATGTCCAGTCACTATTTTTCTTTTGATAAAGACCTCTATCTATTTCTCTTGAAATACTTGACCTTGAAAAACCTACTCTTCTTGCTATTTCTGCCTTATTTGTTATCTCTTCCACATTATATAAATGTTCTATAATTATCCGATCTTCATAGGTTAAATGTCTGAATCCTTCTCTTGAATTAGCTTTTGTGTTACAATTACTTTGGCACATGTTTAATACCTCCTAATGTTTTAGCTTGTTACTTAACATTATATAAAAGGTATAAGCATGTGTCATTTAATTTTTGTAATCCGTGCATTTAATTATACAGTTAATAGATTGCTTCAGTGGCAAAGTGATTTTAATTGTTGTACCAACATTTTTATAGGATTCCACTTCAATTGTCCCGTTATGCTTATTTGCGATGATATCG
This sequence comes from Mycoplasmatota bacterium, assembly GCA_027859085.1. Lineage (GTDB taxonomy): Bacteria > Bacillota_I > Bacilli_A > Izemoplasmatales > Hujiaoplasmataceae > Hujiaoplasma. The sequence continues at coordinate 479 of JAQIBJ010000060.1, read as the reverse complement.
TAGGTTATACTTAAACCTAAACCAGTACCAACACCTACATCCTTTGTTGTAAAAAAAGGATCAAAAATCTTAGACTGGGTTTTATTATCCATACCACAACCATTATCACGAATAATTAGCATAACACTGGATTCAGCAACAAATTTAGTTTTAATCTCTATTACACCTATATCAATATTTTCTTTATTTGCTTTGATGGCATGCACTGAATTTATTAAAATATTTAAAATCACTTGATTAACTTCTCCAGCATAAGCTTCAATATCAGGTAATTCGCCAAAATCCTTTTCGATTTCAGCAATATACTTATATTCGTTTTTAGCAATGATTAATGTCTCTTCAATCCCTTCATTTAAGTCATACTTTGCAAATTCTTTGAAGGCATCTATTCTTGAAAAACTTCTCAAACTTTTAATAATCTCTTTTACACGGTTTAAACCACCACTTGTGTCTTCAATAATTTCATATATATCCTCTAC
>JAQIBJ010000026.1 GCA_027859085.1 Mycoplasmatota bacterium | reverse complement strand
GATAGAAGTTCTCCTTATGAGATATCAATAGAAACTTAAAATATATTAAGGAGTATTACTCAAGACTATGATTCATCAATTTCAGCATATAATCCAACCAAAGAAGGTTATTCTTTTGGGGGATGGTATATTGATCTAGAATTAACAATTCTATTTACATTGACAAATTATTTTTAGTTTTTTATTGCATGAAACGACTGAAAATCCATGTGTTGAACTGTCTTTTCGGTCTCCAAAACCGTTATAATAGTTTTTGTATCATATAAAAATTGAAGGAGCAATTATGAGTAGAAGAAAAAAGAAAAATGATTCATTAGAAACCTTAGGTTTATTAGTTATTTCCATTATAGAACTAATTATTAAGATAATAGTTCGTATTATTTTATTTGTATATGATTTATTAACGTTCTTTACATCAAAATACAAAGAAAAATCAGGTTTAAATTTTTTCAAAACATATTTTGATAAAGGTAACTATGGAGAATTTGTATTATATCGTAAAGTAATACGTGTGTTTGGTAAAGAATCGGTTTTAACTAATATATATTTAGATAATAGAAATACAGAGACAACTGAAATTGATGTATTAGCTGTTTCTAATAAAGGAATCTATGTATATGAAATGAAGAACTACTCTGGGTATATCTATGGCTCTGAAAAAGATAAACATTGGACTCAAGTTTTGAATAAATGGACAAAGAATAAATTCTATAATCCTCTAAAACAAAACTATGCACATACTAAAGCAATAGAGACTTATTTAGATGTTGATAGTAATTGCATAGTTCCAATTGTAGTATTTTCTAACAGAAGTAAGCTAAGTAAAATTAATGTAGGAGAAAATCATAATGTATTTCAATTTAGAGATGCTTTAAGATTTGTTAAAAGAAATGAGAAAAAAGGATTATTAGTAATAACTTCTGAACAAAAAGAAGCTTATTTACTTAAGCTTCTAGACAAATGCCATATGTCAGACGAAGTCAAAGAAAAACATATTCAAGATGTAGTTGAATTGCAGAATAATAACAACTCATAATATTCTTTTTATGTATTTTAGGTCTTCAAAACCATTAGTTAACATGCAATTTTGGACTGAAAATCCATGTGATGCAAATATTAATATATAAATTCTATTCTACATCACTTTATAAATAATGAAAAAGAAGCTTTTTAAGCTTCTTTTATCAATTTTAGGGGAGATTTTTATTATTATACAATATATATTGTTAATCACTATTAATATATTATTTATATATATTTATAAGTTGGTATACTTCTCAAAATATTTAATGCATTCTATAATTAATTGATCGACAATTAATAAGCCGATTAGTTAATGATTAGATATTTGCATATTTAATTAAAAGACCAATGATATTGTTTTGGTTAGATTATGTAATTGAATATTTATATGCGCAACCACGGGTTGCTTTTTTTTTTGAGATATATTGTATAATTAACACATAATATGAGATAATAAGTAATGATTACTAAACAACTATTAATTACGAAATAGATTAATAAAACTTTTAAAATATAGTTATTTAGTATTTTTTTAGTTATAAAAATACAGTATTTAAAGAGGAGAAGATTATTTTGAAAAAATTTATTTTTGGGTTTTTATTGATTACTATGAGCTTTTTTTTATACAGCTGTCCATCAAAAGTAGTAATGATTTATTTCGAGAGCAATGATGGTAGTATTATTAAGCCTATTGAGACTGAAGAGGGAAAAAGGATTCTATTAGATGAAATACCAATTCCAAAGAACGGTAAAGAAGGATATACTTTAGACGGATGGTATACTAGTTTAGATGATGGAATTACGTATGACGAAAAATGGTCTTTTAATTATGATAAAGTATTAAGTGACATGACATTATATGCTAATTATGTTCCTAATGGTCTTGAGTTTGATGAAGAGGCGGGTTTAGTTATAGGTTATTCAGGATATTTGGAAGAATTAATTATTCCTTCAAAAATAAATGGTAAGACAGTTACAACAATAGGGGAAGATGCATTTTTAGGTAATGATTTAAAAAATATTACTATTCCAGACAGTGTCACAGCAATAGGAGAAGATGCATTTTATGATAATGATTTAATAAGTATTACAATTTTAGGAGTCGAAAAACGATTTAATGAGGATTGGGTTAAAATTGGTTTTCCTGTTGAATTACAACCAGGAGCCATAAATGAAAATGGATTTTTATTTAATGAAGAGTTAAATACTATTATAGGATATATTGGTGATGATAAAGAAATAATCATACCATCAGAAATAAATGGTAACCCAGTCACAATAATAGGATATAAAGCATTTTATGATAATGACTTAACAAGTATTGTTATACCAGCAAGTGTTGAAGAAATTGGGGATAGTGCGTTTAGATCAGGGCTGTTATCAAACATAGAGGTTGAGGATGGAAATAGTTATTTTAAATCCATTGATGGCATATTGTTTAATATAGATGAAACTAAACTATTGATATATCCACCGGCAAAAACAAATACAAGTTATGAAATACCAGCAAGTGTTGAAAAAATTGGAATTTGGGCTTTTGCATCTAGTTCCTTAGAAACAATTACATTTGAATCAGGTAGTCAACTAAAAATCATCGGGTATTCTTCATTTAGAGACACATCAATAACAAGTATTGTTATACCAGCAAGTGTTGAAAAAATAGGGGATTGGGCTTTTTATAGAGCAGGTTCCTTAGAAACAATCACGTTTAAATCAGGTAGTCAACTAAAAAGCATCGGTGATTCGGCATTTTATTATAATAACTTAACAAGTATTACTATTCCAGATAGCGTTACAACAATAGGAGATAGTGCATTTTTTGGTAATGACTTAACAAGTATTGTTATACCAGCAAGTGTTGAAGAAATTGGGGATAGTGCGTTTAGATCAGGGCTGTTATCAAACATAGAAGTTGAGGCTGGAAATAGTTATTTTAAATCCATTGATGGCATATTGTTTAATATAGATGAAACTAAACTATTGATATATCCACCGGCAAAAACAAATACAAGTTATGAAATACCAGCAAGTGTTGAAGAAATTGGAATTTGGGCTTTTGCATCTAGTTCCTTAGAAACAATTACATTTGAATCAGGTAGTCAACTAAAAATCATCGGGTATTCTTCATTTAGAGACACATCAATAACAAGCATTTTTATACCAGCAAGTGTTGAAGAGATTGGTATTGACGTTTTTAGAGAGAGTTCCCTAGAAACAATTACATTTGAATTAGGTAGTCAACTAAAAATCATCGGTGATGGTGCATTTTATAATACATCAATAACAAGTATTGTTATACCAGCAAGTGTTGAAGAAATTGGAGATTGGCCTTTTAGAGAGAGTTCCTTAGAAACAATTACATTTGAATTAGGCAGTCGACTAAAAATCATCGGTGGTTGGGCATTTGAATATACGTCAATAACAAGTATTATTATACCAGCAAGTGTTGAAGAGATTGGTATTCATGCTTTTCAATTTAGTTCCTTAGAAACAATTACGTTTGAAGCCGGTAGTCAATTAAAAATCATCGGTGATGGTGCATTTTATAATACATCAATAACAAGTATTGTTATACCAGCAAGTGTTGAAAAAATTGGGAATAGTGCTTTTCAATCTATTTCCTTAGAAACAATTACATTTGAAGCCGGTAGTCAGTTGAAAAGTATTGGTGCTTGGGCATTTAGAGATACATCAATAACAAGTATTGTTATACCAGCGAGTGTTGAAGAAATTGGAGATAGTGCATTTAGATCAGGATTTTTAACAAACATAGAAGTTGAGGATGGAAATAGTTATTATGAATCCATTGATGGCGTATTGTTTAATAAAGATTTAACTAAACTATTGGTATATCCAACAGCAAAAACAAATACGAGTTATGAAGTACCAGCAAGTGTCACAGCAATAGAAAATTACGCTTTTTATGATAGCTCCTTAGAAATAATTATCTTTAAATCAGGTAGTCAACTAAAAAGCATCGGCGATTATGCATTTAGAGGTACATCAATAACAAGTATTGTTATACCAGCAAGTGTCACAGCAATAGGAAATTACGCTTTTTATGATAGCTACTTAGAAACAATTACATTTGAAACGGGTAGTCAACTAAAAAGCATCGGCGATTGGGTATTTTATAACACATCAATAACAAGTGTTGTTATATCAGTAAGTGTTGAAGAAATAGGAAATTACGCTTTTTATGATAGCTCCTTAGAAACAATTACATTTAAATCAGGTAGTCAACTAAAAAGCATTGGTGAAGGAGCATTTTTATATACATCAATAACAAGCGTTGTTATACCAGCAAGTGTTGAAGAAATTGGAAGCTATGCTTTTTCTAGTGTACTTACTCTAGAAACCATTTTTGCTGAAGCATTAGAAAAACCTGAAGGTTGGGATGCAAACTGGAATATAGATGACATATCTGTTGTATGGGGCTATAATCAATAATGAGAAAAAAAATAGTTAATTTGAATAAGAATAATGAATACTAAATAGATTGTCTTTACAGTCTTAGAAACCGTTGCCCATGCATTTTTGGACTGAAAATCCATGTGTCTCCAGTTCGATCCTGGCCCAGACCACCATAGAAAACGAAATGTAGCCATCTTATGATGGCTTTTTTTGTTGCTTTAAGAAATATGTCCATGTTTTAGCGGCAATTTTTATTGAAATAAAAGATCAATGACATTGTTTTGGTTTGATTATGTAGTTGAATATTTATATACGCAACCACGGGTTGCTTTTTTTTTTTGAGATATATTGTATAATTAAGTTGAAGTTAAATTGAAAGTAGGTGTTATTTTGCTTGATTTATTACAGATTGGTAAAAAACTAACTGAACTTAGACAAAAGAAAGAGCATACTCAAGATGATTTAGCAGAAATGCTTTTCGTCTCCCATCAAGCAGTCTCTAAATGGGAACGTGGAATCTCTCTGCCATCAATTGATAATATGTGCTTTCTAATGAAATTATATTCAGTCAGTTTAGAGGAGTTATTGTGTCTTGACACAATATCAAATGATTTTGATGTAGATAGATTATTTCAAGAACACAATCGTCAATATGTTATTCATGAGGTAGTACTTAATCAAATCAAAGATATATATTTGCAAGATATCATTCATCTGTTATCTAAAGAAGAAAGGCTCTATGCTCTATATTTAATGATTGATCAGAATCAATCAATTAGTGAGAAACTTTGGCCAAGATTATCACTAGAAGAAAGACAAATGATTATTCATAAGTATAGAGAAGGACATATACAATTAGATTTTTGTATCTTGAGTCAAATGATGACAATGGGTGAAATAAAAAAAATAAAGGAGATTAAAAAATGAAACTAAGTAGAATGTTACCGTTTTTAGAAAATGAGGAAATAAAAGAATTGGTTGATTCAATTTTAAATAATGAGCTATCAAATGAGAAAATATCAGTTATGCAAATTGTCCCATTTCTAGAAAAAGAAGATGTAACTAGATTATTTGAAGCGTCATTAACAGGAGAACTCGAAGTGTGTTCAGCTGGATTCCTACCATTTTTAAGTTCAGAAGAGCTTACGAATTTAGTTGAGAGAATCAAATCTGGCGATTTAGAAAAATTAAAAATTGAAACTGTTATGCCTTTCCTTAATGGAAAACAAGTAAAAGAGTTATTCAAAGAAGTTCTTGAATCAGCCAAAAATAAAAAACAGGAATAGTAAAATCATGCAAACTAGAAATTATAAAATGTTAACAGTTCATCATTTGTGTTCTATATGTCCGAGTGAATACTGGAATCAATTACTAAATAACAGTAAAGAACGTTATGATAAAAGCAATAAAATAAAATAATAAATATACAGCCGTTAGTGGACATTAAGAAGTCTACTAACGGCTATTTATAATCGACAATGATTTAACTTATAAAAGAAATTTTGATTTATTATCACCTATTTGGTACAGGATTAAACCGGATACCCAAGTGGGTCTAGATAAAATTGATTTTGGAATAATTATAAAGAACGAAATAGACCTGTATTAAGATTTGTACTAGTATTTGCATATTTTTAAGTTTTATTAATCTCTTTAAGAAATGGGTGATATTTACATTGCTATGCGTTTATGATAAATATAGATGTTAATTTTTAAAGTGGTATATGATCTTGATGAAATATATTTTTCTAGAATGTCCTTCTGTTCTAAAAAGTTTTTTCTATAGTAAAAACGAATTCAGGTGTGAATTCCTTCATTTAGAATTATCAACAACGAGCCGTATCACAAATAGTTGTAAAACATGTTATGAATATTATCACAAAGATGATTCAACTGAGTAGTCTATGACCTCAATATATTAGGACAGGTGTTCGAAACGACTCAACACTAACATTTATATACTAATTCCGAGGAGCAGCAGTATCTTCATACTGACTATCTATTCTCGGATTTTTGTTTTTTTTAAAGCGTCAATTTTACATATATTTATTGAGTTGGAAGTGAATCAAAAATCATTTTCTGATTGATTTTTTTGAAAAGGATGATCAAATATATTTACCAGAAGAGAAAATGCTAAGCATTCGGTAAGATAATACATGTAGATATAAGTAAAGCACATTATCTTTGAGTGATAATGTGCTTTTTTATATGCATCTTATAATAAATCATGTTCTTTCAATAAATCATAGTTCTTATCTGAGAAAGATGGTCTAGGAACATCATATAATGATGAAGGAGGCTTTGTACCTAATCTATCAGCTTTTTTAATGGTTAATTCATAGTGTTTATACCATAAATAAAGTTCAGAAACAAAGAGTTGTTCAATGAGTTTTCTAAGGCTCCAAACAACACTTATATAAATGATTAAAGCAATAGATGTTGTTTGAAATGGAAGAACACCAGCTCTTAATGCAAAAGAGACAATGATAATAGGAATGACAAGTATAAGCCCAAATATCTTGTTTAAACCGAACCCTACCAGCATTTCTGAAAATCGGTTTTTAAATACAGAGTAGCCTTTATCAAAGGATGCTTTTGACCCAAGATTTTCCCAAGCAATAACGGTAAAAATTGTCATTGATCCCATTCTAACTAAATCTCTAAAGGCTTCAACTGCTCTTTGTATAGGCCCTTTGGATCTTCTAGGCCGGTTCTTTCTTTTTCTTCCTGAATCTAAAATACTAATGATAATAGTTAAAATAAAATCAACTAGAGACCATAAAATTATAATGGGAAGGGCTCTCCATAAATCTCTAGTTATCATATCTAATAATGCTTTAAAGGGATTAATTTTTCCAGTTGTTTCGTGTTGTTCAAGCATTTCAAGAACAAATAAAGATGCAACTCCTATTGTAAATGTTGATAAGAAAATAAAGCCAAATAATACAAGTAATAACATTGAAATATCCATTTCTGCTAGATTGTAATTGGTGTTAAACCAATATGTTGTATAGATAAAAACACCCCAAGCTACCATCATAGGTAATAATAGATAGGGTTTAGAAAAAATTAACTTTAAGTTTTTTTTGAATACTGACCAACCAGTTCCTATTGTTTTCATTCAAGCCTCCTATTGAATTTGTTTTAGAGTATTCTATCATAGAATGATTGAACTTGTAAACGCCTTAAGCAAATAACTTTAAAGATTTTATGTATATATGATTTGACCAATGATATAATTAATATAAGTAAAGGTGATTGATTAAAAAAATTATAAAAATATCAATTAAGTTCTAATATTGGAGATCCAAATGTCTAAAAACAAAAGCATAGAAGAATATTTAAATCAGTATAATCATGTTAAAGGTCTAACTTACATCGTGACGGGTGCTAATTGTGGTTTAGGTTATAGTGTCTGTAAACATCTATTAAAACTAGGTGGACATGTTGTTATGGCTTGTCGAAGTCTTGAGAAAGCTAAGAAAGCTAAAATTAGGTTATTAGAGTTAACGCCGGATGCAAAAATAAGCATAGAGCAATATGATCAAGCGGATTTTAAGTCTATTGATAAATTTGTTTTACAAATCAAAAACAAATACATTGATTTTAACGGATTGGTCCTCAATGCAGGAATTTATCATCCTAAAAAGGGATTAAAGACTAAAGACGGATTCCCTATAACAATAGGAACCAATTATTTGGGGGTTTATTATTTACTTAAACATTTGATGGATCTTGGCATATGGAATGAAGAAATTAAAAGAAGAATAGTGTTCGTTGGGTCTTTATCATGTTCTAAAATAAATCACTCACAAATTGAAGAAATTTTGACTAGTAAAAGGTCTTATCCTATTAAGGAATATGCCCAGTCTAAAACGTTACTTGGTTCATTGGCATATGAATTAACGAAACATCAAAGTGATATTTTGATAATTCCTAAAAGGATAAAAATTCTCTTTATGCATCCAGGAGTTACATCAACGAATATAGTTGGTTCAAAAGATTCTTCTTATCCTCATTGGTTTTCAAAACTCGCTAAAAGAGTATTAAATATCTTTGTTCATTCACCAGATAAGGCAGCCTTAGGTATTATTGAATTATTGTTTATTAAAGAAGTAGATGAGGATAAAATATTAGTGCCTAAAGGATTATTTAATATTACAGGATATCCAATAAACAAAAATTATTCAAGTAACTTAAAAATGTTAGGTCCTAGCCTCATAAAGATAAGCCAAAAAATTATAAGTGAAACAAATTATTAAAAAACCTCTAAATCACTGATTTGAATTAGAGGTTTTATAATTTATGACTTAGATAAATATTATTCATTATCGATTGTCTCATCCCAATCAAAAAATTGATCTTTGTACCATCTAATTGGTCTTCATAACATGAAAAGTTCATTATATAATAGTGTTAGGAAATGATTAACTTGAAGTAGCTCATATGCTTTCAATAATAATCAATATTCCACTATAGGCTAATAGTAGAGCCATGACAATATTAAACTGTAGTTGATATCGTTGTAATAACTGTCGCATTGCGTGACCGAAAAACCCCCACACAAGAACACTTAGAAAACAGAGGATAGCATTTATTACTGATAATACAAACATTCCACTTGGTTTGTATCCTAAATTCAAATAAAATGTCGCAACGGTTAATCCAAATACGATCGCTTTGGGATTAATTAATGTAAGTGCGATAGCCATAGTAAATAGGTTTCCATTTTTTATCATTAATTTATCATTTTGATGGCGAGAGCGAAACATCGCTAATGCTAAGTATAGTATAAAGAGTCCTCCAACAATCCCGATAACTTGATTGATGAATTGAACATTCTCGTACAAATACACATTAAATAATCCTGTGATAAAAAAGACGATAAAAGTTCCAACTAGAACACCAACCATAAATGGAAGTGTTTTGAAAAATCCTGCCTTTGCACTTGAGGCAGACGAAAAGATATTGTTTGGACCGGGTGTAAAAATCGAAACCAATATATAGATAATAAATCCGCTCATAAAGTCCCTCTTTTATATTTATGTTATTATCATTATATCACTTCAAGAGGATTTTTAAATGAGAATTATTTGAGTCTAGTAGAGATTGTACTTTTTTTTAATGATCGATATGGAATTATTATTAAGTTTTATTAAGAAGGTTACAGTGAGCCGCATCATAAATAATTGTAACTCATGATAAGAAGTACATAATAAAGTTCTTTTGTGTTTTATA
>JAQIBJ010000061.1 GCA_027859085.1 Mycoplasmatota bacterium | reverse complement strand
TATTTATATAAATCATCAATATGTATATCTTGATGTTTTTTGTGAAATTCTCTGATAATTTCATTTTTATTAATGTGAGTATTGTCCCAATACAATTTAGGTTTTATTGGATGGTGATTTAAAAAATCGAATTTTAGATAACTTTCTATTGTATTATTAAATAAGTCTTTTGACTTTAAATAGTCAATAAGAACTGAAAATAATTGATTATAAGAGTATCTAAGCGTCGAAAGGTTTTGGGTTTGATAGTGATCATATAAATCTTTATAGAAAGTAAAAGCATCTATATCTTTTGTTAAGTATTTAATAGATTTGTTCATAAAGTTTTTATTCCAGTAGATGTTTAACATTGTTTCAACTTTATGAATTGTATTTAATTCATCTTTAGAAATATATTGATTATCTATAATTTCGTACGGAGCAGATTCTTGATAGTTGATTTTATGCTTTTTTGTTTTATGATAAATATCAGTGCCTTTTAGAACTTTTAAAAAGCCGAGTTGAAGTTCATCACCAAATAATTGATAAATCGTATTAAAAGTGTTTTTAAAACTTGTTAGATCTTCATAAGGTAATCCTGCAATTAAATCAAGATGTAATGTGACATTTGATTCTTGAAGTTTTTTAATATTTTCAATAAGTCTATTGGTGTCTTGGTAACGGTTGGCTTCTTTGTTAACTAAATCATTGGTTGACTGTATCCCGAGTTCAAATCTGATTAAGTTTTTAGGTGCTTTTTCAATTAAAAAATCTAAGATGTCATCTTTTAAGACGTCGCCATTGATTTCGAATTGGAACACGACATCTGAATAATCTTTTTTAATGATAAAATCTAAGAATGCTTTTGCAAGTTTTGGGTTTGCATTAAAAGATCTGTCTAAGAATTTGAAAGTTCTTGCGCCTTTTTTAACCAATTCATCAATGGTGTTTTTAACACGTTCAAGTGAGAAAAATCTCAATCCCTTTTCTAATGAAGCCAAACAATAGCTACATTGATATGGACATCCTCTAGATAACTCTACATATTGAATTTTATGGTTGATGTCTTTTTCTTCAATAATGTGATAAGGGTCTTTTAAATCATCAAGTTTTTTGATAAGTTTTGTTTGGTTTAAATGGATGGAATCATCATCTATATATATAAGGTTAGGAATATTGGATAAATCTTGATTATTATGCAAGGCAACAAGAAGAAGATTAAATGCTTCTTCACCTTCGTTTACAATGATGTAATCAGCTAAATTTTCTTTAAAGAATGATTCATTGACATAACTGACTTCTGGGCCACCTAAAAGAATTTTTATTTGATTATTGATTTTTCTAATTGTATTTATTAATTTTTTAATGATTTCAATATTCCATATATAGACACTAAATCCAATGAGATCAGGATTGAATTCTACGATTTTTTTAATCATTTCCTCTTGATTGTCTTTAATATTGAATTCCAATACATCCACTGAAAAATCAGTATTTGCTTTTAAATACCGAATGGCTAAATTAGGATGGATATATTTTGAGTTGATACCGACCAATAGTGTTTTCATTGAATCACCCATTCTATAATAACAAATAAATCATTAAAATTATAATATAATTAAAATATGTTATACTAAAAATGGTGATAATTATGAGTAAATATAATTTAATATCTGAATATAAACCAACAGGTGATCAACCAACGGCGATTCATTCATTGGTTGAAAATCTAGATAATCGCATGAAAGAACAAGTTCTACTTGGTGCGACGGGTACAGGGAAAACATATACTATTGCGAATGTTATTAAACAAATTGAGAAACCAATATTGGTCTTAGCGCATAATAAAACCCTTGCTGGTCAGCTATATTCTGAGTTTAAAACCTTGTTTCCGGATAATAGAGTTGAATACTTTATTTCTTATTATGATTACTATCAACCTGAAGCATATGTACCAGGCGCTGATTTATATATTGAAAAAGACGCTAAAATCAATGATGAAATTGATGAACTAAGACATGCCGCAACATCTTCATTACTTGAAAGAGATGATGTCATCATCGTGGCGAGTGTTTCTTGTATTTATGGAATTGGTGATCCTGAAACTTATAAACGAGGCATGGTAACCTTAAGAAAAGGTGATATGACAAGAGATGAGTTAATGGAAAGACTTGTGGATATCTTATATGTTCGTAATGACGTTGATTTTGTTAGAGGTAGTTTTAGAGTCAGGGGTGATGTTGTTGAAATATTACCGCCTTATAATAAAACTAAAGGCATTAGGGTTGAATTTGATTTTGATGAATTAAGTCGTATTAGGGAATTTAATATTGTTTCTGGAGAAATATATAAAGATTATGAAATGTTATCTTTGTTTCCTGCATCACATTTCCTGACAGATAAAAGTAAGTTAGATGAAGCTTTAAAAAGAATTGAAAGTGAATTAGAAGAACGACTTAAGTTTTTTAAGGATAACAATATGCCTTTAGAAGCTGAAAGAATTGAACAAAGAACCAATTATGATTTAGAAATGTTAAGAGAAATGGGAACAGTTTCTGGTGTTGAGAACTATTCAAGACACTTAGCGTTAAGGAAAGAGGGTGAAACACCTTCAACTTTAATTGACTTCTTTCCAGATGACTTTGTTTTAATTGTTGATGAATCTCATGTATCTTTACCTCAGGTAAGGGGTATGTATAAAGGAGATAGATCAAGAAAACAAACCTTAGTGGATTATGGTTTTAGATTACCGAGTGCGTTAGACAATAGACCATTAAACTTTGAAGAGTTTAATGAAAAGATTAATCAAGTTATCTATGTATCTGCGACACCAGGTGATTATGAATTAGAAAGATCAGGCGCAATCATCGAACAGATTATTCGTCCAACAGGATTAATTGACCCTGTGGTTGAAGTAAGACCATCTGAAAATCAGATTGATGATTTGTTAATTGAAATAGATAAAACAATTAAAAGAAATGAAAGAACTTTAATAACTACCTTAACCATAAAAATGAGTGAAGATTTAACGGGTTATTTAAAAGGGTTAGGTTATAAAGTTGAATATTTGCATTCTAAAATCAAATCTTTAGAAAGAATGGAACTCATTCGTAAATTAAGACAAGGATATTTTGATGTCCTTGTGGGTATTAATTTACTGAGAGAAGGCTTAGATTTACCAGAGGTTTCTTTTATCGCGATTTTAGACGCAGATAAAGAAGGTTTCTTAAGAAGTGATAAATCATTAATTCAAACAACAGGACGTGCAGCAAGAAATGTTAATGGTCATGTGGTTATGTATGCAGACAAAATTACGAATTCAATGAGAAAAGCAATTGATGAGACTGAACGTAGAAGAAAAATACAAACCCAACATAACATTGACAACAACATTACACCACAAACAATTCTTAAAAACATTCCAAAAGCTATCTCGATTAAAACAAGTACTGATCAAGTAGTGGATGATATTGAAAAATTAACAAAAGCAGAAATTGAGAAAAATATTGATATGTTAGAAGATCAAATGATGGTATATGCAAAAGAATTAGATTTTGAACAAGCAGCTCGTATTAGAGATTTGATATTTGAAATGAAGAAAACGAGCAAAAATAAAGGATAAACTTAATAAAATTAATAAAAAAAGTCATTTATTTGACTTTTTTTAATTTATTTATTAAAAAAGTTTAAATTTATGCTTGACAATAAAAAAATGCTTGATATAATAAAGGTGTACTTAAGATTAATTAACTTTTTACTAGGAAAAATTTGATATAGTTAATATAGATTTTAAATAGGAGGGTTATTATGAAATTTAGAAATGAAAAACCAAGAAAAACTGTTTATTTAGGTGGTTTGTGTCCAAATGAGTATTGGCAACAGTTTAATAACAAATCAAAAGAACAATAATTATCATTAATCAAAGGGAAAACTAAAATGAAATTTAGAAATGAAAAATCAAGAGATACTATATATTTAGGAAGTTTGTTCTCAAATGAGTATTGGGAACAATTCAACAACAAATTAAGAAACAAGAGTTAAAGGTTTAAGGAGGTTTAATCATGAAAAATAATAACTATAAATTGATACCAGTTCACAGTATTTGTTCAATATGTCCAAATGACTATTGGAAACAATTAAGAGAAAACGGTGAAAATAGATATCAAAATAATAGCAATCAAAGGAGATAGCATGGAGAAGAAATACATTAGTTTGATCATAACAATACTGATAACGATATTTATTTTCTCCATGTCTTTATCTACAGGAACAACGTCTGGTGAGATGAGTTCAGGAGTCACCGCATTTATTAAGAATATCTTAGATAGTGTATTCGTGAATAATAATATTACTCTGGAATCATTACACATATTTATAAGAAAAGCAGCACATGTATTAGAGTACTTCATATTAGGTATATCATATTACTTTACAGCAAAAGCATTTAATTTATCAATCCTCAAAGTTTCTTTTATTGCATTAATCACAGCTGGTCTAGATGAATGGATTCAATATTTTGTGCCAGATAGATCTGGAAGGTTACTGGATGTATTTGTATATGACTTTGGCGGATTTATATTAGGGCTTGGATTAATGTTATTAATTTTAAATGGAAAAAGAAATATTAATGAAGAACGAATATTATATCAAATAGCTAATAATGAAATATCTACAAAAAAAGGTTATAAGTATTTATATCAAAATAAGAATAGGATATATTTCACAAATAATGCACATTTCGTTAAATTAACCATTGATGTTCCGGGAGAAGATGGGGTAAACAAATTCTTAAAGATTCTATTTTTGTTACCTATTCCCTTAGCGATCGTTAGATTTGGATTATTATTTGTTAAAAATATTAGCGAAGACATTAGCGTTAAAGACATTAAAGAATTGATTAACAGCAAAGGTATTCAGATGAATATTAACTCAGCATCTGGAGAACATGTTGTAATAAAAACATTTTAGAGGAGGATTTTATGAAGTTTAATATTGAAAAAGAAATTGAAAAAGCAATTGGTCAAAAATTAGGTGGAAAAACAAAGAAATACCCAGTGATGTCAGAATGTCCTGTTTGTCAGAATGATTTAGAAGTCACAAGATTATCATGTGAAAACTGTGGTACTGATATTCAAGGGAGTTACACTTTATCAAAATTTAATTACTTAAATGCTGGCAAATTATACTTTATTGAGATATTTGTTAAAAATAGAGGTAATATTAAGGCAATTGAAAAAGAAATGGGTTATTCTTACCCGACCATTAAGAAAATGTTAGATGAAGTCATTACTGAATTGGGATACAATGTTGAGGGTAAAGATGTGGAACCAGAAGAAGCTTCAGAACTAAAACAATCAAAAATCGAAATATTAAATAAAATTGATAGTGGTGAAATTTCTGTTGAAGAAGCTTCTAAACTATTAAGAAAGTTAAAATAAGGAGGAAATGATTATGAAAAGAAATGAGTATAAAGAAGAAAGAATGAAAATATTAGAATTGTTAGCTAAAAAAATTATTACTGCAGAAGAGGCCGAAAACTTATTATCATCTATTGGCGCTGATGAAGAAGAACAAGTGGTTCAAGTTGAGAAAAAGAATCAATTTAAAATGTTGAAAATCATTGTTGACTCAGCTGATGGTGACAAAGTTAATATACAACTTCCGATTGAGTTTGCAAAATTATTAAAAAGTAATAAATTTGCTAATTTGAATACTGGAGATCTTGATTTAGACATTGATCAATTAATTGAAATGATTCAATCAGGTGCAAGTGGTGAATTAGTAAATATCAATTCAGCTGATGGCGACACTGTTAGAATTCTTGTTGAATAATAAAGAATAAAAATTATCGTTCTATATAAAGATTGAAAAACACCTTTTCGAAGGTGTTTTTATTTAATTTAATCGATTTTAGACAAATTTATGTTATAATATTCATGAGATATTTGTTTTTTTTGCTTGTATCTGAAAGGGGAATTTATGACTGAAGAAATTAAAGAGAAATACGTCGTTAAGGCAGTCGATTTAACACATGATGGCTTAGCAGTAACAAGACTAGAAGATGGGTATACTGTTTTTGTTGAAGATTTATTGAAGGGTGAAGCTGCAGAAATTGAGATTACTCAAAGAAAAAAGAATTATGGATTTGGAAAAGTAATTACAAGGATTAATCGTAGTCCATATCGTCAAGCACCAAAATGTAAACATTTCTTTGAATGTGGTGGTTGTCAGTTAATGCATATGGATTATGATGTACAAATAGCCTTTAAGAGATACCGTATTGAATTAATGTTAAAAAAATTAGGGGTAGAAGATATTGAAGTTGAAGAAATCACTTCAATGGTTAATCCTTATTATTATCGTAATAAAGTAGATATTAAGTTTTCTAATGGAGAAGAAGGTATTGAAGCTGGCTTTTATAAACCAAAATCACATGATGTTGTCGATATAGAAGAATGTTTCATCATGCCAAAGAAATCTTTTCAATTATTAACATTATTGAAGAACTTGATGAATCAACATGAAATAACAGCTTATGATGAAAAAACAAAAACTGGCTTAGTTAAATCTGCCATAATTAGAGAATCTAGTAAACATAAAGAAATCTTATTGTTATTAAATCTTTCTGCAAGTAAATTACCGAATGAAAGAAAGTTTATTAAAAGACTAGCTGAACAGCAACAGGAATTAGTTGGTGTTGGTATCATTAAAAGCGAAGAAGATGCTTATCATTTAAATAAACCAATTCGTTTGGTTTATGGCAAGAGATTTATTTATGATAGTATCTTAGACATTAAATACCGTATAGGTTTTAAATCATTCTTCCAAGTCAATCCAGTTCAAACTGAAAGATTGTATTCAAAAGCAATTGAATATGCTAACTTATCACCCAAAGATAAGGTTATTGATGCATATTGTGGTATTGGAACAATTGCATTAACAATTGCTAAAAAATCTTATAAAGTATTTGGTATTGAACAATTAAGAGCTGCAACGTACGATGCGAAAAGAAATGCAAAGATGAATAAAATCAAAAATGCATATTTTGAAGTCGGAGATGCTGTTGACGTTATTAGTAAATGGAAAAAATATTCTTTTGATGCAATATTTGTTGATCCACCTAGAAAAGGGTGTAAAAAACAATTCTTAAAAACAGTTGTGGACATGAAAATACCTAAAATGATTTATATTTCATGTAACCCAGCAACATTAAATAGAGATCTTGAATATTTATTAGAAGAGGGATATAAAATTAAAAAAGTTGCACCAGTCGATATGTTCCCACAAACAGCACACGTAGAATCGGTTACATTGCTTGAACTCGTATAAAGGGCTAAAGATAGACGTATATATACACTTAGTGAAAATTTTATGAGGTGATTTCCCTTTGATTTATAGGGAATATCACCTCATTTTTTTATTTATGAGGAAATTGTATTTGTAAAAAGAAGTAGAGATACAAAGAGAAAAAGCCCAGATAAGTAGGCTAAGTATACGAAGTTAAAAGTATTATTTCTTTAAATGATTATAAACATCTAAAGGAACCACATCACCTGTATTACACTTAGGACAGTATGAAACAGGGTAATCACTCATAAAAGAATCCCAACATTCACTGACAATATCATAATCAA
>JAQIBJ010000065.1 GCA_027859085.1 Mycoplasmatota bacterium | reverse complement strand
TTAATATCAGGTTTGGTTTTTGCATTTTTGCATGTTGCTAGTTATGGTGACTTTGTCCAAGTCATACCATATGCGTTTATGGGACTCGCATTTAGTTATATTTACTTTTATTCTGGACGCAATCTATATGTTGTTATTGCCATACATATGATTAATAATTTAATACCTTATTTACTTTATTCATTAGAAATTGTTTAGTAAATGATATATACATAGGAAGGCGCGAATTCATGCGCCTTCCTCTTTTTATTATCTCGGCAAGTATACAGTAACACTTGTACCATTATTTTCGTCTGATTCCAATTTAATATGACCATTAACATTCATGACAATATGTTTAACAATTGATAAGCCTAACCCAGTACCACCTGATGAACGACTTCTCGCTTTATCAATCCTGTAAAATCTTTCAAAGATTCTCGATTGCTCATTATGTGGTATACCAATTCCATCATCTTTAATTGAAACAACATTATAGGTGTCTTCTTCAAATATATCAATCCAGACTTGACCATCATTTTCACCATACTTAATGGCGTTTTCAACAAGGTTTTTAATCAATTGGAAGAGATCTTCCTCACCAAACTGCATGGTGTCTATATCGATGTTTTTATGAATCGTTGTATTTTGTTCTTTGATTAATACAGATAAGTTTTTAATCACATCATCTATTACTTTTTTTGTTGAAAAATTAAGTCTTTGATTAGAAACTTGTTTGTTTTCTACTTCAGACAATAATAACATATCCATGACTAAGCGACTCATACGGTTGGCTTCATGATGAATTCTTTTGACCAAGTCTAAAATAATTTCTTCATCTTTAGCCATCCCTTGAGTAATCAATTCAGAGGAGCCAATAATAGACGTTAATGGTGATTTTAATTCATGTGATGCATTCATAAAGAAATCCCTTTTTAATGTTTCTATGTGTTTAATCGATGTGACATCAGTATAAATAATAATTACACTTGATTGATTGTTCCAATTTTGATTAAGATAAGTGATTGAAACATTGAAATATTCTTCATCTTCTTTAATGATTAAATGACTGCTTGTCTTAGATTCATAAGCATTTTGAATGGCGATTTGAATGTCTTCTTCTCTAAATAAGAATCTATAATTTTTATTGAGATTTAAATCAATGTTAAATCTGTATAACTCGCGTAAATTTTTATTTAACAGAATAATTTCTTTATCTCTATTCAAAACACATATGCCTTGATTCATATGATCAAGTAAAAAGTCAGTTTTTCTTTTTTCTGATTTTAATGAAGAAATATTAGAAGAAATTGAATGATTAATTTTATTAATTTCTTTAATTAAAGAACTTGTTTCATCAAATTTATTATGATTGATAATCTCTTGGTATTCACCTTCATTAACATTGATTAAAATATTTTTAATATCCTTTAAAGGCTTCAATGTATGGTTAATTAACATTGAACTAGAGAAGATCGATAAGGCAATGATAATTGTACCTATCACTAATGACAAGCCAATAAAATCATTTAAAAACTTTAATATAGAAGTTGTTGGTATTGCAACTCTTAGAAAATCTCCGTTGTCTAATTGAATTGCTAAATACATCATTTCGGTTTTAATAGTATCTGAATACCGAATATAGTATTCTCCAATATTTTGTATTTCAGGACGGTTTAGATGATTGTCTAGTTCATCCGCTAAAGAATCTGCTAAAACGACACCATTTTCATCAATAAACGTTATTCGAAGATAATCATCAATCGAATCATATTTATCAACGATATCTTGATAATTTTTATTAACAGTTTCGATTTCAATAATCTCTAGATATTGATTTAAATTTAATTCTGTGACATTATTAATTGCATTTCTTGCGATTAATGTAGCACCAATAATAAAGACAGCCATTGATAAAACGATGATTAATACAAATTCTAAACTAATTCTTCTTCTCATAATTCGAACTTATATCCTGTTCCATGAATGGTTTCAATAATATCTTTTTGATTGGTGAGTTGAAATAATTTCTTTCTAAGTTCTCTTATATGAACATCTAAAGTTCTAGTTTCTCCTAAAAAGTCATATCCCCATACTGTGTTCATAATTTCTTCCCTTGATAAGACATTACCTTGTTGACTGATCAAGTATTTTAACAATTGACTTTGTTTATTGGTCAACTGTAAATTATTTTCTTTATATGCAAGTAAATGTTTTTTTGTGTCTAGAAGTAAATCACCAATTGTTAATATATGATTGTCATCTTGTTTAACGGTTCTTCTTAATAAAGCTTTCACCCGACTAACAAGTTCTAAAACACCAAAAGGTTTTACTAAGTAATCATCTGCGCCAATATCTAGTCCTATAACTCTATCTAACTCGGATGATTTTGCAGAAACTACCAAAATTGGCGTTTGTTGATAGTTATTTGATTTCTTTAATCTTTTTATGATTTCTAAACCATTGATATCTGGTAACATAATATCTAAAATAAATAAGTCTGGTGTTTTAATTTGTAATTGTCGGAAAAGAGCATTTGCATGCTCAAAAAGTATAATTTCAAACTGCGAATTTTCCAACGCAATTTTTAAAACATTTTGAATATTTAAATCATCTTCTACAACATAAATCAATGGTTTCATTTATATCCCCTAGTCTTCTATATGTTTTCCCAATATAGAAAAAATTACCCATTCAGCTAAGTTTACAGCGTGATCACCAATGCGTTCCAAATACTTCGCCACCATCATTAAATAAATGGCATAATCAGCGTCAATATGGCTCTCACGAATGGCTTGTGCGACTTGGTTCTTAATTGCATAAAAATCTTGATCAACCAAATCATCTTTTTCTACAACTTTTCTTGCAATTGATAAGTCTTGATTTACAAAAGATTCTAAAGCCAATTTAATCATTTCTTCACTAATTTCAACCATATTTTTAACTTCTTTAACGGTAAAAGGTTCTTCATTCTTTTCCATAAAGACAGTTAGTTTCGCAATATCAACAGCATGATCACCAATTCTTTCTAAATCTGTAATCATTTTTAAAACAGATGTAATCAATCTTAAGTCTTTAGCAACAGGTTGTTCCCTTAAGATAATGCGCATGCATTCTCTTTCAATTGCATATTCCATTTGATTAACTTCTTCATCTTTTTTTATAAGCTTTGTTGCCAATTCAGAATTCATTTCTAAAAAGTATTTTAATGATGCGTGAATATGCTTTGTGACCAAGTCACCCATCTTAATTAATGAGATTTTTAATTCTTCTAGTTCTTGATCAAAGCGTGTACGATATGTCATAACTCCTCCTATTAATTATATATGATTTTTTATGATTATTCAATATATTGCAATCAACCAAAGCGTCCAGTAATGTAATCTTCGGTTTGTTTTTCTTTTGGATTAGAAAATATGAAGTCTGTTGGACCATATTCTATAATCTCTCCCATTAAAAAGAACGCTGTTTCATCAGAGATACGTGCTGCTTGTTGCATGGAATGGGTGACAATCACAATCGCGTAATTTTCTTTTAATTCATTGATTAATTCTTCTATTTTAAGCGTTGCAATGGGATCTAATGCACTTGTTGGCTCATCCATTAGAATGACTTCAGGTTCCATCGCAATCGCTCTAGCAATACATAAACGTTGTTGTTGTCCACCTGATAATTCTAATGCGCTGTCTTTTAATCTATCTTTAGCTTCTTCCCATAAAGCTGCTCTTTTTAATGATATCTCTACAATTTCGTCTAATTGTTTTTTACTTTTAATACCTTGACAACGTGGCCCGTAAACAACATTGTCATAGATACTCATAGGAAATGGATTTGGTTTTTGAAAAACCATGCCAACTTTTGTCCTTAAAGAAATAACGTCATAATTCTTCTCATAGATATTTTTTTTATTATAGAAAATATTACCATCTATATGACAATCATCAATTAAATCGTTCATACGATTTAAACTTCTCAGAAATGTTGACTTTCCACAACCTGAAGGTCCGATTAAAGCAGTAACTTTATTTTTCTTTAAATCTAAACTTATATTTTTTAGTGCTTGAAATTTTCCATAGTATAAATCTAAATTCTCTATTGTAAATACATTTTCACTCATTTTTTAAGTCTCCTTATGCAAATTTCTTTAAATATTTATGTGACACTAATTTCACTAAAAGATTTAAAATTAAAACGATGATTAGTATAATTAAAGCAATGGTACTTGCTAACTCAATATTTGCTGGTTCATCAGTCATTAATGACCAAATATGAACTGATAATGTTGTAGATTTACCAAATATTGATATATCATCCTTGATTGCAGTCCCTATAGCAAATATTAGTGCAGCACTTTCACCGATAATTCTTCCCACAGATAATAAAGTCGCCGTTAATATTCCAGGTAAAGCTGAAGGCAAGACAACTTTAAAAGTTGTTTGTGTTCTATTGGCTCCAAGTGCTAAAGATGCTGATCTAAAATCATCAGGTACTACTTTTAATGATTCCTCAGTAGCTCTTATAATAACAGGTAATAATATAACCGCTAATGTTAAACTACCTGATATTAAATTCGCACTGTCTGCTTTGGTGTAATTAACAGTTAATGGCACAAAGACCGCTAAACCCATTAATCCAAAGATTATACTCGGAACACCCGTTAACATTTCTACCATTGATCTTAGAGCATTAGTTATGCGATTCTTTTTGGCAAATTCATTTAGATAAATGGCTGTAAATATACCAATTGGTAAAGCGATAATTAAGGTCATACCAATAACATATAGAGTCGTCACTAATGATCCTCTAATACCGCCACCTAATGAAGAAAATACTATCTCTCTAAATGTAATTACATCATCTAATTCCTGAATCATATATTGTGCGCCATAAATACTTAAAGCGGAATTTTTATCGTAAAACTTTATGGAACTCAAGACATGTCCTTCTTCTAAAGAAAATTCTTGATTATTAACATTGTTTTTATCAAACATATCATTTAAAGGAGAATCATCTGCGACATAAGACACCACAATCATTGGTTCACCTTGTCTATCTTCATCATCTGTTAAAGTTATTCCCCATTTTGTTGAATAATAGTCTTCTACAGATAAGAAATCAGGTTTTTCTGTATTTGAAAAGTTTGTGACGTCTTCTATTCCCCCATTATAAAATTGTGCGTGGTAGTCTTTGGTTATTAAATCAAGATTTAGTAACCCTGAACCGTTTTTAAAAATAAAAAACACTATCATTGAAAGAATGATTACTGCAATCGCTGCCGCGGAATATGTAATTGTTTGCAACAATAAATCGATTTTTTTTCGTTTATTTGACATTGACATTACCTATCCTTCTCTTAACAAAATTAAGAATGGCATTGGTTAATACAATCACAACCATTAATACGATTCCCACGCTAAACCTAATATCATAATCTAGCCCAATCGTTTCTTTTAATCCTTGTAACATTGTTGAAGTTAGTGTAGCTGTGGTTTCAAAGAAACCAAAACTAGGGCCACTTCTTGCATTACCTGCCACTAAACTCACTGCGGTTGCTTCACCAAGTGCACGTCCAACCCCTAAAATAGCTGCGGTAAATATACCTGATTTAGCACTAGTAAGTACCACTTTGAAATTTGTTTGTGTTTTCGTTGCACCTAAAGCTAGTGA
>JAQIBJ010000092.1 GCA_027859085.1 Mycoplasmatota bacterium | reverse complement strand
AGTAGTTTCATCGACTCATTGACAACAAAATCAACATCTTGTTCAGTTGGTTTATCTTTAAAAAGAATTTGTAAACCAACAAAGTTTGCAATCCCCATTAAAATAAAACTAACTGTTTCATAATCGATGTCTTCTCTGACTTCGTCACTATATTTTTTTAAGTTTGTTACATATGATTCCGAAAAACGAGAATAATAATCAATAAACAAATCTTGGTTCACAAATAGAGATTCCCATATAACTTTGTAAGCCAAAGGCTCTTTTATCACATACATAATAAACGCTTTTAACCCTTCTTTTTCAATGTCTCTTCTTGAAGTTAAATTGAGAGTCGCTTCTCTAGCGGCTTCTCTGATTTTTTCTTGATATTCATCTAAAAGATAATGGTATAAAGCAAGTTTCGAATTAAAATATATATAATATGTTCCCACCGCAACATTTGCTTTTGCAATAATGTCATTGATAGAAGTCGAGTGATATCCTGACTTAGCGAAGAGGTTTTTTCCAGCTCTTATAATCTTATTAAAGGATTTCTCACCAACTTTAGTTTTTGCATGTCTAAATTTTTCTTTCATATTATCACCGCTATTATTTTAAATTATATCTTATAAAATTACAAGAGGCAATGGATATTATAAAAGAATTTCACATTTTTTAATGAATTGTTGCAAAGGAATATACAATTATTGAAATATATTCAGTGAAAGCGCTTGACTTTTAAGGGTAATTTTGATTATAATTATAATGAAATGTGAATTATTATTCATATTTAGTTTATATAAATTACAAGGAGGTTTTTTTATGAAAAATAAGGTTTTTATTATTGGTGCTAAAAGAAGTCCAATTGGGTCTTTTTTAGGAACTTTGAAAGATGTTCATCCAAGAGAAATGGGCGCTCAAGTATTAAAACAATTGCTTGAAGAAACAAAAGTACCTGCTGATAAAGTCTCAGAAGTAATCGTTGGTAATATTTTATCCGCTAATTTAGGGCAAGGTATTGCTAGACAAATATCTATAACCGCTGGTATCCCTGATACAGTGCCGGCATATTCATTAAATATGCTTTGTGGTTCTGGGATGAAAACAGTAATGAATGCATTTACTGGTATTCAAGCTGGTTTTTCTGATATTGTTGTGGCTGGTGGCGTAGAATCTATGTCAGGTGCACCATATATGATGCCTGGAACTGTTAGAACTGGTAAAAAAATGGGTAACATTGAAATGGTTGACCATATGTTGTTTGATGCTTTAACAGATGCTTTTGGAAATATGCATATGGGTGTTACTGCAGAAAATATAGCTGAGAAGTATCATATTACAAGAGAACAACAAGATGCTTTTGCTTATGAATCACAACAAAGAGCAATCAAAGCAATGGATGAAGGAAAATTCAAAGATGAAATTATTCCAATTAAATTCAAAACAAGAAAAGGTGAAGTTGTTTTTGATACAGATGAGTATCCAAACCGTTCAACAACACCTGAAATATTAGGGAAATTAAGAACTGTTTTTAAAAAAGATGGTACTGTAACTGCTGGTTCATCTTCAGGCATTAATGATGCATCTTCATTTATCATTCTTGCAAGTGAAGAAGCTGTTAAGAAATATGGTTTAGAACCAATTGCAGAAGTTATTGACGTTGGACAAGGTGGCGTTGATCCTAATTATATGGGTATGGGACCAGTACCGGCAATTCGTCAATTACTTAAAAATGCTGATATGAAATTAAGCGACGTTGAGTTGATTGAATTGAATGAAGCGTTTGCTTCACAATCATTAGGTGTGATTACAGAATTAGAGAAAGAATACGGTATTACAAAAGAAGAAATCTTAAAAATAACAAATGTGAATGGTGGCGCGATTGCTTTAGGACATCCTGTGGGTGCTTCAGGTAATAGAATTATGGTGACATTAATTCATGAAATGATAAAAAGAGATACAAAACTTGGTTTAGCGAGTCTATGTATTGGTGGCGGTATGGGAACTGCTGTCTTAATTAAACGATGAGGAAAGGATAATATAATGAAATTAAAAGGAAAAGTAGCTGTTGTAACAGGCGGCGCGCAAGGTATTGGAGAAGAAATATCTATCGCTTTAGCAAATGAGGCCGCAAAAGTCATTGCTGTTGATATGAGCGATTTAAAATATGAACATAAAAATGTTGAAGGTTATAAATTAAACATTACAGATACAGAAGGATGTAAAAAATTCTATGATGACACTATTAAAAAATATGGTCAAATTGATATTTTAGTGAATAACGCTGGTATTACAAGAGACTCAATGACGAGAAAAATGACTGATGAACAATGGGATTTAGTGATTGATGTCAACTTAAAAGGTGTCTTTAATTTAACAAGATACATTGGTCCACAAATGGAAACCATAGGTGGCGGATCAATCATCAATATATCATCTGTTGTTGGGATATTTGGAAACATTGGCCAAGCAAACTATTCAGCAACAAAAGCTGGAGTATTAGGTTTAACTATGACTTGGGCAAAAGAATTTGCAAGAAAAGGTGTTCCGGTAAGAGTAAATGCAATTGCACCTGGATATGTCATGACTGATATCTTAAAAACTGTTCCACAAGATTTACTAGATAAATTTGCTGGAATGACTATGTTAAAACGTTTAGGACAACCTGAAGAAATAGCAAAAGTTGCTTTATTTTTAGCAAGTGATGATGCTTCATATATTACTGGACAAACGCTTAACGTGAACGGTGGAATGAGACTTTAATTCAAATAGAAAGACGTGATACTATGAAAAAACCTAACGTGGGAATCGTAGGTACAGGTATATATATTCCTGATCATCGGATGACTGCTAAAGAAATATCAGAACAGACGAATGGTATTTGGGCAGAATCAGCAGTTGTTGAAAAACTGGGAATTAATAAAAAATCAATTCCGGGTGAAGATGATGGAACTCAGGAAATGGGTGTTAAAGCGGCGTTAAATGCATTAGAAAATACAGGGATGAATCCTCTTGATATTGATGTGATTATAGGCATCGGTGAAGAGTGGAAAGAATACCCTTTAACAACATCATCATTATATATACAAGATAAAATAGGCGCAACCAATGCCTGGGGAATTGATGTTGCTAATCGTTGTTGTACAACTGTTTCAGCAATGAAAATGGCTAAAGATATGTTGATTGCTGATGAAGATGTGAATGTAATCATGGTCGCCGGTGGTTATAGAAATGGTGATTTTGTTGATTTCACAGATAAAACCATGTCAATGATGTATAATTTGGGAGCAGGTGGCGGTGCCATCATCCTTAAGAAAAATCATAACGAGAATTTACTTTTAGGATCACATGTGATTGCTGATGGTTCTTTAGCGAGAACTGCTGGTGTAGAAATTGGTGGTACTGTTAATCCAATCACACATGAAAATCTTGAAGAAGCGAAAAAATCTTTAAGATTAATGGATCCTGTAAAAATGAAAAATAGATTAAATGAAGTATCAATGCCAAATTGGTTTGAATGTATCGATAAAGCATTGGATAAATCCAATATGGAAAGAAAAGATATTGATTTTCTAGCAATTCTTCATATTAAAAGATCAGGACATGAATATATGTTAAATGAACTTGGTTTAAAGGAAGAGCAAACGATTTATTTAGAAGATTATGGACATATTGGTCAAGTCGATCAAATTCTATCTCTTCATAAAGCATTAGAAGAGAAGAAAGTGAAAGATGGAAGTGTTGTTTGTATGATTGCAGCAGGTATCGGCTATACTTGGGCAGCAAACATCATTAGGTGGGGATAATTTATGGTTATAATTGAATTGATCATTAATAGTATTCTTCAATCTGCACCACTTGCTTTAGCAACATTTGCGATTGTATTAATTTTTAGAACATCTTTTACAACTAACTTTGCACAAGGTATGATAGGAACAGTTGCCGCATTTATTACGACCTATATGCTAATGCCTTCGCCTGATATACAAGGTAATGTTCCAGATCCAAATTTTTTAACTTACCTAATTGCAATTGCAGCAGGTATTTTCGTGAGTTTTATACTCTCTATGCTTGTTGATGTTTTGGTTTTTAGAAACTCCAAATTTATAACGCCTGTTGGTAAACAAATTGTAACGATGGGTGTTGTCTTGATTCTAAGTGGTTTAATTCCTTTCTTTTTTGGAATATCAGATCGTTCTTTACCAAGAATTGGTGCGAACTTAGAAGGAACTTTTATAGATACATTCTTAATTAGTTCTGTTGAGGGATTAAGAGGTATTGGGATTTTTGTTAAATATCATATGGTATTAGGGTTTTTAATATCCTTTATTATATTGGGGACATTATTCATTATGTTAAAATACACTAGATGGGG
>JAQIBJ010000087.1 GCA_027859085.1 Mycoplasmatota bacterium | reverse complement strand
CTATTTATTCACTTATACATCTCTACACATTACTGTAGAGGGGTTGCCCCATTCGGAAATCTACGGGTTATCGCTCGTTTGCAGCTCGCCGTAGCTTATCGCAGCTTATCGCGTCCTTCGTCGCCTCTTAGTGCCTAGGTATTCACCCTATGCTCTTAATAACTTGATCTTTCTCTCGTTTTTTTCTTTACTATTGTATGTAATTTTCAATGTCCAATGATAAACTTTTTTCTTTCAAAAACTTATGTGGTGGGCATAGGTGGACTCGAACCACCGACCTCACGCTTATCAGGCGTGCGCTCTAACCAGCTGAGCTATAGGCCCATTTTTGTATTCTTTGCAATGCGAATAATATTTTACTATTTATAAGCTACTTTGTCAATTATTATTTGCCGTTTTTTATAAATAATTTCAACACGTCTATATTTAGGGCCTTAGAGAGAGGGCCAATTTTTCATATTCACCGTCATTTAATTATTTTTGGGTATTTTATAGCGTTTTTCTCTAATTTCTCGCGAATTATCGTTTCTGGGTCATATCCGAGATCAGTCGCCATAGCCAAAGAATAGATTAAAACATCCGCTAATTCTTCTTTCACATTTTCAGGATTTGGTGATACATCACTCCATTGATAATTCTCTAATAATTCTGCAGCTTCTATTATAATAGATTTTGCTAAAGACGCTGGTGTGTCATGATGTTTCCAACCTCTTTGATCTCTAAACTTAATAATTTCATCCAGTAACTTCTTCATTGCTTAACACCTTCTTTATTCTTTTCTTTAAATCCATACGATTCATCAACACTTCTCTTTCACATCCTAAACATTTTAGTTTACACACAGCGCCAAACCTAATAATTTCCCATTTGTTTGCGCCACATGGATGACCTTTTTTTAAAACAACAACTGATCCTTGTTTAATATCATTCATTGTCCCCACCTTTTAATATTTGTTTTAATGCATCCAGTTCTTCTTTATTCTTAAAAGTGATAATCATTTTGTTGCTTGATACTTTAATTTCGTTTTTAAAATGCAATTTTTTATTTAATTCATCTTTTGTTTCGCTTAATGTTCTTTGTAATTCTACATCAATGCTTTTACGATTGATTTGTTTTTTCTTTTTTTCTTTCTTAACGATTTGTTCGATGTCTCTAACCGTTAATTTTTTTTCAATAATAATTTGAGCTATTTTAATAATACGATTATTGTCTTTTAATTTACTTAAACTTCTTGCATGTCCCATTGATATATTGCCTTGATTAATCTCATCAATCACTTCTTGCGGTAATGATAAGATTCCTAAAGCATTAGAAACATAAGAGCGGCTTTTACCAATTTTATGTGCAAGTTCTAAATGGGTTAAATCTAAAGCTTCTATCACATTTTTATAAGCTTTTGCTTCTTCAACAATCGTTAAGTCTTCTCTTTGAATATTTTCTAATAAAGCAAGTTCAGCTAAGTATTGATTGTTATAGTCTCTAATGATTGATGGTACGGTTTTAAAACCTGCCAATTCAGATGCTCTAACTCTTCTTTCACCTGCCACCAATAAATATCCATTGGCTATTTTTTTGACAATGATTGGTTGTAATACGCCGTTCAATCGAATTGATTCCGCTAATTCTTTTAAAGCTTTTTGATCAAAGTGTTTTCTTGGCTGAAATGGATTTGGTGTAATCATAGATAATTCAATTTCCGCCACTTCTTCGTTATCTTTAACTTCTACTTCATTTTCTTTTAATAAATCTTGTAAACTACGTCTAATCAATTCATCTTTGTTCACGGCGACTCACCACCTCTTTGGCTAGTTTTTTATAACTGACTGATGATTTACATCTTGGTGAAAACTGTGTCACTGGCATACCATAAAACGTTGCATTAGAACAGGTAATGTTTCTCGGTATAATAGTTTTAAAAACCTTTTCTTTAAAATAAGTTTTGATTTCATTCACAATTTGAAAACCTGATGTGACTCTTTTATCAAGCATGGTTAGTAACACACCATAAATTGTTAAATCTTCTTTATTGACTTTCTTTTTGTTTTGAACAGTTCTGATTGTGTTTAACAATTGCGTTAAACCATCCATTGCTAAAAATTCACATTGAACTGGAATAATTACACCATCTGAAGCCACCAATGCATTGGTGGTAATATAACCTAAAGATGGTGGACAATCTATCAAAATATAATCATAATTATCTTTTATAACTTGAATTATATCATGCAATATAAAATCTCTGTTTGAATCGGCTATAATTACTTCTTCAACGCCTTCAACCATTGTTTTGGCTGGTAAGACATCAACATTTCTATGATTGCTTTTAATCAATATGTCTTGAAAAGTAGCTTCTCTTTTAAACACATCAAAGATACTTTTATGAACTGCACCTCTATCAACGCCCATACAAGACGTGGCATTGGCTTGATAATCTAAATCAACCAATAATATTTTATTTCTTAAGTTCGCTAAAGAACTTGCTAAATTGATGGCCGTGGTTGTTTTTCCAACCCCACCTTTTTGATTTGCTATTGATATTACGATTCCCATATTTTTTCACCTTACTTCTTTAAATGTTTTTTAATGTTCTTTTGATTGTCTTGGTAAAATGCGAGTATGTGATCACCAAAAAACGTTTCAAAATCAAAATCTTCTAAATTTCTTGATTGTTCTTTTCTCTCGATTTTATTCCAATCACTTAATTGATATAAATTGTTAGCAATATATACATAAATCAATGAAAACGCTATGACTTGTTCATCCTTGTATTCAGTTAATCTTTCAACACTTAAATCAGAGATATCAATAGTTGATTGATAATCTCTTAAACAAAAATTAATCACCATTGAAAATAAATCTGAGTTGTCATTAATAATATATTTTTTTAAACTATCCGTTGTTTTTTTCATATTGACACTGATTTCATCATTATCAAGAATTGAATCAAATCCTCTTTCGTGAATATAAATATATAAATCCACAACATTCTTGATCTCAGAGCCATCTTTTAATATTTGTTTTGCAATAAACTCACTGGTTTCAAGTACTGCTTTTTGAAAATCCAAATCTTCAAAAATCGGTGGTTTCCCTTCGGCTCTTCTTAAAGCTTCCATGTAATTAAATATATCTTCTTGAATACCATCGTTGGTTTGCTTACTATTGATCCATTCTAAGTTCATTTCAGCATAAGATTTTTCATTGACTAAAATGTAAATAAAATTCACAAAATAATATAATACCAATCCCACCACATAGATGTAGATAGCGCCTGGGATATCATTAACTATTAGCAGTCCATCGCCTTCGGTTAGGATATAAAAGACGCCTAGCACACTCACAAACGTCCCATAGACAAAATATGAATACACTTCTTGGTATAAAGCGATAATAGTTACCACAATATAGAATAACAAATAAGCATAAAAGCTGGTAATACCTTGTGTATAAAAAACCATAAATAATACGGATTGAATAATGGTTACTTGCATTGCGAAAAATATCTTTTTAACCAATAAAAATATTATCGTCAACAATACAAGCGAAATAAATCCAGATATAAATCCAAACTTAACCCAAAAAGAGTAACTTAATAAAGCGGATAAAGGTATGGTTAACGCTGTAAATAATATTAAAAACAACAAAATAATTATTACTTTTAATCTTCTAACTTCATTCATTGGTAGGTATTCAGTATTTAATATGATGTTAAAGAAACTCTTAATCATTTTATCACGTATAATTAAACTGTATATTTTATAGTTTAATTATCTCTCCCTTCTCTCTTTGTTTTATAGCACTCTAACTGAGTGATATAATATATTTACACTGTGGATTTGTCTCTATTTT
>JAQIBJ010000055.1 GCA_027859085.1 Mycoplasmatota bacterium | reverse complement strand
GTATTCGCATTTATTGCGACAATCGGAACAACTTTCGCATGGTTCACTATTTCGGAAACTGTTGCCGTAGACGGAATTAATTTACAAGTAACATCATCAGACAACTTATTGATTAGAGTAGATACAGGTGCTTCTACAGGAGTAACAGATGTATTTGGTACTCCTGCAGTAGATTCTGTTGCGAACTATCAATCATCACTAGCATTGACTGATATCACTTCAGTTCCAAAATATAGTGGGATTGCTTCATGGAGAATGTATCCAGTAACAGCAATTCAATCTGATTATCTAACTATTGATGCTAAAACATTAAATGAAATCGATGATACTTATGCAACAAGAGATTTATCAGCATCATCATTAGTTAATTCAGAATCAGGCGGATATATTGAATTACATTTTTGGTTATACTCTCAAGCTTCAGAAGCAAGACCTGTTGAATTAGTAACAACATCAATCACACCAAACGGATCAGAATCAGCACAACTTCAAGATGTTGCGGAAGCAGTTAGATTTGGTATTTGGATGTTTGATGATGTTCAACCAGTAGGGGATGCATTCATTTATGGTAATGACACAGAATTTGGATTTGAATTCTTAGTTGGACAAGCTGGTTATTCTGATGCTACATTATTTAATGCTTTAAGCGATAGTGGTCAAACTACAGACGGTACAACTAGTTTTATTCCTATTACTAATGCAACGACTGGAGAACTATTGCCAGCAACAGTAACTAATCAAGAAAGAGTACTAGAATTAACTGGCAATGCAAACACAACTGATATATTCACAATTACAGCTGGTGTTCCAACATTGGTTACAGTTAGAATATATATTGAAGGTTTTGATGCACAAGCAACAAACGCTGTTGTAAATGCTACATTTGATCTTTCATTAGGATTCACATTCGGAACAGTTGACTAATCATTAATAGTAATTAATAATATTATTAGAAATATGATTTAAAAAGATATAAAGACAAAACTTAGGGTCTTCCCTAAGTTTTGTTAAATTATGGTGTTGATGCTATAATTTCGTTATAGAATTATAAAAAAAAGACATATTTATGATTTATTTCTATTAATTCGAAATTTATTGATGAAATATTCAGTGTTTTGCTATATAATGGAGAAGTATAGATATGTTTGAATGAGGAGAGAAATAATGGAGAATGTAGTAAAAGAAAAACAAACTTTAAAAAAGGTATTGAATATTGCTTTTTACGTAGTCTTGGCTATCGTATTTATTTATGCAATGTTTGCTTTATTTTCTAAAAAGGATGATAATCTATTTTCATTTTTAGGTATTACTTCATTGGCTGTACAATCTGATTCAATGAAACCTGAATTTGAAGAAGGTGATTTAATTTTTATTAGAAGAAATTTTGATCCAGCTGATTTAGAAGTAGACGATGTTATTACCTATAAAACATTTGAAATTACAGACCAGGGTATAGTTGAATATTATAATACCCATAGAATTATAGAGACACCAAACCCAGATGAAGATAGGTATTATTTTAGAACTGCTGGAGATAATACTCCTGGTATTGATCCTGTTCCAGTTGACCCAGAAGATATCATTGGTCGATGGACTGGAAGATCGTGGTCTAACTTTGGGGGTTTTGTTGATGGAATAACGACTTTCTTAAAATCAAGTTTAGGTTTCTTTTTATTAATTGTTATTCCTGCATTAGCATTTTTAATTTATGAAGTGTTTCGTTTTGTTAAAATTTATTCAGATTATAACCTAAAAAAACAAACAGTAGATAGAGTAAAAATGCAAGAAGACGCTTTAGAAGAAGCGAAAAAACAATTAAAAAAAGAATCTGAACCAAATGAGGATGACAATAAGTAATCTTTACTATCTAATTTGGGGGCTATCTAATGAATGAATTTTCTAGATATTATGTAAGGCTTTTTGAAGTATTATGGCGACATATTGTATTTTTCTTTGACAATGTGTTATGGAACGGGATTATAAAAAAGTTTTTTGATAATATCATGGATTTATGGGATGTTTTAATGGAAGAATCAGCTAATTTTACGCCTTTATCGTGGGTCATGGTTGTTCTTACACTCATCCTGAATCTTTCATTGATAGTCTTTTTTGTTATTAGAATCTTTTTATGGTTACGTAAGTTCATATCTTTTAGAAGAATAGAAATAGAAAAAGAAGAATTAATTGATGAAATTGCTGATTTAAACGATCGGGTTATTTCTTTAGTTGATGAAAAAAATTCTATTATGGCAATGAAGGTATCACAGCTTGGCGTGAATGCATCACAAGCTGGTGCAACTGGTCAATCATATTCATCTGGTGGTAAAACGGTTGTGGGGTCTTCGTCAAACAATGTGTTTGTTACAGACGGAAGGAAGAATGGTTCTGGCGGAACTGGTAAGGGTGCTTTAGGTAAAGCTCAACGAGGTTCATCAGATTCACGTTTTGTTAAATTAATTGATGTGGATAGAAAGTATGCTGGTGTTGATACGGAAATTCGTATGGAAGAAACAGATAAGTTAACCTTACCAGAAACAGTTAAAAAATTCGTTAATTTTTCTGCATCCAGATTAAAATTATATTATACAGAAAGAATCATTTCATTATTCTTTGCAGGACTTGCCTCTTCTAAAATTGTTATTTTAGAAGGTATTTCTGGTACAGGTAAAACATCTTTACCATATGCAATGGCTAAGTTTTTTGAAAACAATGCTCATATTATTTCTGTTCAACCTTCATGGAGAGACAGAGCTGAGATTGTTGGTTATTTAAATGAATTTACAAAAAGATTTAATGAAACTGATTTTTTGAAATCATTATATGAAACGATTTATAGAGAAGATGTTAATTTTATTGTTTTAGATGAGTTTAACCTCGCTAGGGTTGAATATTATTTTGCGGAATTTTTATCAATCTTAGAAATGCCCGACCCTTCTGAATGGAAAATTGATTTGGTTGCTGAAAGTAAATCAGCTGACCCTGTTCATGTTATTGAAGGTAAGATTACAGTGCCACAAAATGTTTGGTTTGTTGGTACAGCGAATAAAGATGATTCAACATACACAATTACAGATAAAGTATATGATAGAGCAATAGCTCTAGAGTTTAATAATAAAGCAACACCAATCAATCCGCCAGATACTGATCCTGCACACATGTCTTTTGAATATCTAAATCAATTATTCGATGAAGCAGTAGAAAATCATCCAGTCAGCAAAGAAATTCTAGATAAGTTTTCTCAACTAGATAAGTTTGTAAGAAAAACGTTCAAAGTTTCTTTTGGTAACAGAATCATGAAACAAGTTTATAGGTTTGTGCCTGTATTTGTTGCTTGTGGTGGGACAGAAGTGGATGGTTTGGATTATATATTTACAAATAAAGTATTGCGTAAATTTGAGAATTTAAATTTAGCGTTTTTACAAGATGAAATTGATGAGTTAATTGCATTTATTAAAAAAATCTTCGGAAGAGGAAATTTCGAAGAATCTATTCAGTTTATCAATGACTTAAGAAAAATGGTTTAGGTGATTAAATGAAAGATGGAACTGCTAAGCGTTATTATAAAAAAATAAAAACAACTTTTAGTGGTGTGAATAATACAGATAAGTTTGCAAAACAGTTTATCAATTTAATCAATAGTTCAGATAATGAAATGTACCATAAGGAGAGGTTAGAACGACGATTATTTAGTGATAAATGGCTTGATCCCATTGAAGATGTCATTCCTGTTATTGATAAGATTACTAGAAATCCTAGAGAAACCTTGCGGAAATTTCAAGAGGTATTACCTGTTGAAAGAGCGAAGAAAACTGATACAGATACCATTAAGCATTTGGCTGCGAATACCCAGTTCATAAGAGAAATTAATGAAGATGGCGATGTTACTCCATCAAAGGTATTAACATCTCGCCATGATTCTTCAATTGATACATATGAGAATAGATTTTTGATGTCTTTAATTAAAAAACTACATATGTATTTAGGTTATAGAAGTAAGATTATAGTTGAGAAGATGCATAGTGATTATGTGCATTCATTAAATGTTACTTCTAAAATAAAATGGCATAATACTGAAATTGATTAT
The DNA here is from genome assembly GCA_027859085.1 of Mycoplasmatota bacterium. Taxonomy (GTDB): domain Bacteria; phylum Bacillota_I; class Bacilli_A; order Izemoplasmatales; family Hujiaoplasmataceae; genus Hujiaoplasma. The sequence goes on along the minus strand of JAQIBJ010000055.1, from coordinate 1,958 downwards.
GACATTAACTTAAACATACGTAAACAAGTTAAAATTGATTCAATAGCATCTCAGAATCAAAAATTATTAGATCGAGTGACTGAAGTTAGGAAAGGGATAAGTAGTTTAATGCTGTCACCTTTTATGAAAGAGATGTCTGGTTATTTAGAAGTGAAACCGCCGATTATGAAAACCAATATTTTAATGAAAAATATTGATTTTAAACAGTGTTATGATTTATGGTTAAATTTAGAAAGAGTCGATAAGATAGATTATGAAGTCGATGGTTTTGATAGAAATCTATTAGAAGACAAAGAAAACAGAGAAAATATTAAAAATACTATGATGGTTATGTATGCATCTATGGTCAATATACAAGAAAGTGATATAGGTGTAGTAAATGGATTGCCTTATAATTATTTTAGAGAGAAAAAATTAAAAGTATTAGATTATGTTGATACTGAAAAACATCTAGAAGCTGGAAGTTATGTTATTGAAAATCATCATTTAAATCAATACTTTTTGGAACAAATGCGTTCAAAGAGTGAAAATGACTATAAATCTTTATTAGAATCAGGTGATTCTGAACAGGAATCCATTCGAAAAGTCTATGAAAACTTACAAGAAATTGCTGATAATGCATTTATTAATTTCTTAAATCATCAATTTAATCCAGAAAATAAAAAGACAATTGAAGAAAAAATAGAAATGCAAATGATTATTTTGGAGTATTATAGAGATATTGGAAAAGCGAAACGAGAAAAAAATAAAGAATTTAGAGAGATGAAATCAACAGCGAATGAAATACTAAACGATTATAAAGCACAACTAAGAGAGAAAAAAGCTGCTATAAGAGCGGCTGAAAAAGCAGAGGAAGAAAAGATTCGTTTAGAAAACTTACCAACGTTAGAAATAAAAGCTCGAGAAGAGCGGATTAAAAATCAAAAAATTGCTGAATGTCAAAAAATATTAGATGATGCAAAAAAAGCAAGAATGAGAAAGAAGAAAATAAAAAAAAATAAAAACAAATAAACTAGAGAGGTGATTATTAAATGAAAAGACTGTATTTGTCGCTTGCTGCGTTAATAGGGTCAGTTGTTTTGTTTATAATTGCCTCTTTCGCATGGTTCACTGTTTCAGAGTATGTTAATTTACCCTGGTTAGATTTTGGTGTTGATAACTTTGATATACAATATGAAATATTAGAATCAGAGGACGACCTTACTTATTCTTTAGTAGAAGATATTAGTTTTGATTCATTAATGCCGGGTCAAACACTTTATTATCAAATTAATATATCTAATCAACAAGATCGATTTGTAAATGCAGAAGTTTACTTTATCGGATTTTCAGATATATATTCTGATGGCACCCCATCAACAAGTGAATATTCTTTAAAAGATGCAATATTTTTCACTTCTGAAGTCAATTCTCAAGTGATTCTTAATGAACAATTATTATCAAACCTTTTGATTGATCAAACCAATCATGAAACTGCAAAAATATCAGTTAGTAATGTTTTTACCATTGAGCCTTTATCAACAACAACATTATATTTTCAAATAACTGTGGATGAGAGTATTGGCAATGAATATCAAAATTTAGGTGTTGATATTGGTGATATTTATATATCTTTAGATCAGGTGGATGGATCGTGAAAAACCTTAAATTAAAAAAAGCATTATTAATATTAATTCTTTCAGTCACTGTTTCTGTTGGCTCTGTTTTTGCATGGATTAATTATTCACTTAATTTGCCGCCGGGGAATATATCGGTTGGTGAAATTGAATTTACGACTTCAGGCAGTTTTATTGATCCAACGACACCGTTTTATCCAGGAAAAGAATTAATTGATGAAGCGATTGTTGTGACTGATTTATCTACGATTGATACCCAAATAAGAATGATGATTAGCTATACAAGAGTCGAAGATAGTATTGTTATCGAAAATTATTTTTATAAAGGTGATTTAACTGAAC
>JAQIBJ010000048.1 GCA_027859085.1 Mycoplasmatota bacterium | reverse complement strand
TTATAACACATAAGAAAAAAACGGATGAAATCATCCGTTTAATTTTTCTCTAATGACAATTGGTTTTTCTTGTAAATCAATTAAACCATTTTCAACTTTAATTATTTTTTTATCTAAATAATTTCTATAGCGTCCATCAGATAAATAAACTTTAAGTTGTCCTTTATTCTTTTCTAAATTAAATATACCATGATAAACATTTTTATCATCTTCAAATGTTTGATAAGCAACACCTTGATCATCACGCATGTGAACTCCATATTTACCACTTGCAAATACCCTTCTTGTTTTTAACTTCGCCAATTTTTTTATGAATTCAGAAATATCAGTTTTTCTTTTAAATACATCTTTTTCATGTAAGGAAGGTAAAGTATCAGATGTAAACTCTTGGCCAGCATAAAGCAAAGTTGCTCCTTTTTGGAAAAACAAAAATCCTGTCCAATTTAATATTTTATCAAGATCATTATCTAATCTTTTGGCAATTCTTTCAGAATCATAAGTTTCTATATGATGTAATTTCACATAATTATTAGGATATATTTCTTCTTGTCTTCTCAGACCTTCTATATAAGGTCTTAAAGTCGCTTCACCTTTAAGGTAAGCTTTTTGATCTGGTTCAATATCTAGATCTTGAGCAATATCAAATTCTTGATATAATTCAGCTTCAGACAAACAATTTAATCCCATATCCCTTAATTGTTTACAGTGTTTTCCTCTAATACTTTCACTCAACCAAATGAAGTTTCTATTGAATTTACGCACTTGTCTTCTCGCCATTTTCCAAAAATCTAAAGGAATCATTGATGCAGTGTCAACTCTGAACCCATCGATACCCCTTCTAGTATAATCTACAAGTATATTAAGAAGTTCAAACCATAAAGCTTTATCTGATGAAAAATTTAAGTCATACACATCCGTCCACTTATTCACCTTGCTTGTTGATTCACCTTCAGCATCTTTAAAATACCATTCAGGATGGTTATAATGATAATTAGAATCTTTGGCCGTATGATTGTAAACTATGTCCATCATAATTTTCATTTTATTATTATGAACGGCTTCAATTAAAGCTTCAAAATCATCAATAGTCCCTAATTCTTCTCTAATATCATTGTAGTCTTTGATAGAATACGGAGATCCTAAAGAGCCGATTCTATCTACTTCACCAATAGGATGAATTGGTAAAAGCATAATGACATCGACGCCTAATTCTTTAATGCGTTTTAAATCATCTATAATAGCTTTAAAATTACCTTGTTCAGAAAAATTTCTTACATATATTTGATAAATAACCAAATTTCTTAATTTAATATTTGTCTTTCTCATAATAACCTCCGACTACCTATAATTTTACTATATTTATAAGTATTTGTCCATTTTATCAAAAAAAATGATTCACGTTTGTGAACCATTTTTTAATTGTTTCATTAACTTTTTAATTTGATTTGCAGTAAAATCGGAAATAACATGTTCAATACCACAAGCTTCATCCTCTGCTTGTTTAGGATTTACTTCTAAAACTTCTATTAAAAAGACTTTCAACAACTCATGTTTATCAAGAATCTTTTTAGAAACTTCAATCCCTTCTTCGGTTAAAGTAATATTGCCATAAAGAGCTTTGGTGACTAAAATTTTTTCAATCAAAGAATTAATAGCATTATTGACACTGGCTCTAGAGACTTTTAAATGATTTGCGAGATCAATAGATTTAACATCTTTTCCCCCAAACATATATATAGTTTCTAAATAATTTTCTAAAGACTCTGAATAACGCTTAGTTTTCATGATTTTGTTTCTCCTTTTCTTTTGATTCTTTATATTCCTCATACTCTGGTAAACCACACCCACTTGTTGGTGAACATCCATCACACGATGCACAAGCACTACCTTTTTGTTTGACTAATTTTTTTATCATTAGTAAAACAAAAATAATCACCAGAGCTGTAAATACAATCGACAATATTGAACCTAAATCTCTTGAACCAATTTGATATATGGCTAACGCAGCCAGATATGCAACAATCATTTCATACGAAAGTATAAATACAAACCATTTGGTTGAATTTAATTCTCTTTTTAACGCTGATACAGCAGCAATACAAGGAATCGCAAGTAAAGCGAAAACCATAAATGCATATGCTTGTAATGGTGTAAAAGCAGATTGAATTGCTGGAAATAATGCTGAACCATTCTCAACAACATCTCCAGTAACACCATATAATATTCCTAAGGTACCCACAACACTTTCTTTGGCAACAAACCCAGAAAGTATAGCGACAGTTGAGCGCCAATCATTAAAACCAATCGGTCTAAATATTGGTAAAATTGCTCGTCCTATATGACCTAAGAAACTTTGAGATATTTGGTCATCAGTTAATAATTTAAATTGACCATTAACAATACCAAAATAACTCAAGAACCAAATAATTATAAATGATGCCAATAAGATGGTTCCAGCTTTTATTAGAAAATCTTTAGAACGCCCCCATGTATGTAGCCACGTATTTTTCACTGTTGGCTTTCTATACTGTGGTAACTCCATTATATAATTTGCACTGGCTGATTTAAAAATCGTTTTTTTAAATAGTATTGCTGATAATATCGCAACCATCAAGCCAATCAAATACATTGAAAACACAATAATATACGAACCATTTGCAAATAATGCGCCTGCGAAAACCCCATATATTGGCGCTTTTGCACCACAGGACACAAACGGAATAATCATGGAAGTAATTTTTCTATCTTCATCTTTATCCAACGTTCTGGTTGCTGTAATTGCGGGAACAGAACATCCGAAACCAATCAACATTGGTATGAATGATTTGCCACTCAATCCGAATCTTCTTAAAGCTCTATCCATTATAAATGCAGCTCTAGACATATAACCCGAATCTTCTAAAAGTGCCATTGCAAAGAATAGAATCATCAACTGCGGTAAAAATCCAACAACTGCAGTCAATCCGCCAAATATACCCTTTGTTATTAAACTTGATATATACGGACTCATTCCTAAAGAATCAACGCCATTAATAATAAAAATAAAAAATTGATCAATGAGCCAAACGAATTGTTCAGTAATAAAAGTTCCTAAAGGTCCAAAAGCTAAAAAGAACACTGTGAACATAACCAATCCAAATAAGGGTAAACCTAAATATTTATTTGTTAAAATTTTATCAATTTTATCTGTTGTTGTTTCCTTTATTAAATCATTTCTTTCATAGGTCTTACCAATAAGACTCATTATTTTATTATACCTTGCATCAGGCAAAATCATATCCATATCAAGTTTAAAATTTGATTTGACATTATTATATAGTTTAATTAATTTAGGTTGATCTGTTTCATTCACTTCAGTATGAATTAATGCATCTAATCCGTCTTCAAAAAATCTAATTGATAAAAATCGATCGTTAATATAATAATTAAACTTTGCAATAACCGCTTCAATTTCTTTATTATAATGAACTGATTTTCTTGTCTTAAGTATATCATAAATTTCTACTTTATGAATCAATTCATCAATACCAATTTTTTTACTCGCAGAAATTGGAACAACAGGTACACCAAGTTCTTCTGATAACGTATGATAGTCTATTTTTTCTTCATTTTTATCAATGATATCCATACCATTCAAAGCAATAATTATTGGGATATTAGAATCTAATAATTGGTATGTTAGAAATAAATTTCTTTCTAAACTACTCGCATCCACAATATTAATGATTAAATCCATCTCTCTATTCATAATATAATTAGAAGCAATTTCTTCTTCTAACGAAATCGTAGATAATGAGTATATACCAGGTAAATCAACAATATCAGCTGGTAATACTTTGGATTTTAATTTTCCTAATTTCTTTTCAACAGTGACCCCTGGCCAATTACCGACAGATTGGTTTGAACCCGTTAATTGATTAAATAAAGTTGTTTTCCCTGCATTGGGATTACCAATTAAAGCAATATTCACTATTCATCAATCCTCTCTACATGTATGGTTCTCGCTTCTGCTTTCCTTAGTGTTAAAGAATATCCTCTTACAATAATTTCCATAGGATCTCCTAATGGAGCTGTTTTTTTTACATAAACCTTTGTTCCTATAATTATACCCATATCAATAATGCGTTTTCTTAAATTATTAGATTTAATATTTGAAATCACACAGTATTCACCTGGTTTTATATCTTGTAATGTCATATTTCCCTCGCTTTGTTAGATTTAACTAACATAGTTTTTAAAATAAAAAGCCACATGTTAGCTACGAATAACATTATAGCTTTTTTTAATTAAACAGTCAACCATTTATAAGTTCTAATTTTCTAAATATTCATCATTGAATTCTTTTAGTATACTAAAGTATTCTTCTTGATTGTAATAATAACTTCTGGTATGAAAAGATTGATTTTCTGCCAAAAATAACATTTTCTTTCCTTGGTAGGCGTCATACATATCAACGGTATGTTGATATGGAATATAATCATCTAATTTTCCATGTACAAATAAAATAGGAATACTTGAATCTTTAATTGCATTAATAGGTGATACTTTTGATAAATTGCTTCTGGATATAAGCCACACAAATACATTCACTATTCCATAAAATAACCATGGTGGCAGCTTCTTGGCTTTGATTTGAGATTTAACTAAAACTTTTAAATCTTTAAATCCAGCATCACTAATAACAAACTTTACTCTATCGTCATTTGCTTGTTCTAATAAACATGTCGCTGAACCCATTGATTCTCCATAAGTTCCCAAAAATAAGTCTTTACCAAATTTTTGAAAAGTATGTGAAATCACCATATTTAAATCATGTTGTTCGTAATATCCAAGGGTTGTATTTTTCCCACCACTATCGCCATGGAATCTCTGATCATATAAGATAACGTTATACCCTAATTTGATCATCATTTTAGCGTATTTAATGGTACCATGATGTGAATATGTATATCCATGAGATACAACAACAAAGCGTTTGCTGTTTTTGTTTTCAATCATTTCATAAATGTGTATAGGATAATTAAATTTAGATTTAATGTGATACTCATTCGTTAAATGATTATTTAAATACGGAATCATACTGGGATCCCTTTCTGTCTCTTCTAGCATTGTTTCATCGATGCTTTTTGGATGTGGTGTAACAATCATCATAGCAATTTGTAATCCAATAAATAACCATAATAAAAAGATAAAAACAACAATGAATATCATATATTCAAACCATTCCATCTTTTCCACCTCGTTTCATAACGAAAAAACTTTATTTTAAAACTAATTTCTTAACTTTTACATTTTCAATTCGACTAAAGAAATATACAAGCACCAATGTAATCACAATGGCTTTAAATATAGTTGAAATATT
>JAQIBJ010000057.1 GCA_027859085.1 Mycoplasmatota bacterium | reverse complement strand
TATCAGATAAGAATATTGATGGTGTGATGATTACAAATGAAGAAAGAGAGATTCAATACGTCAACAAAGCCTTTGAAGATTTTTATGGATATCAATTAGAAGAAGTGAAAAATAAAAATCCAAAAAATGTTATTGGAATTACTGGCATTGATTTGGACTATAATAAAATCACACAAGATAGTTTCTATGAAGATAACATTTGGAACAAAACAAAAGACGGTATACGTATATTAAAATACTTACGTGTGCGACATGAATTAACATCAAGAGGTAGAATTAAACATTACTTGGGTATCTATTCAGAATCAGAAATTGAATTAGAAAACTATATTAAATACATTAAAGTCAACGGAAAAGTGATTGATACCCTTGCGAGAGCCTTTAAAAAACAACAATTTCTCGTCAATCAAACATGTTTGATGATGATTAAATTAGAGCATGCTTCAACTTATGATTTTGCGTTGTTTTTAAAGAAAAATTTAGATGCACGTTATATTTTATGTATACCACAAACAAATTACTTGATGATTCATGCGAATATTGAAAGATATCAATTCAATCATATTATTGATTTACTCGATCAACTCATTGAAACGTATCGTCATATGCCAAACATTGAACAATCATTTTCACATCAGTTTGTTGTTGCAATGGGAGATGAAGAAACAAATAATATCGAAGATTTATTAGATTCATTATTAACTGTTTTAGAAGTTTCTGAACACAAACGACAATTAAAACATTTAATTTACAATCATGATATGAGAAATATTATTCAACGAGAAAACGATATTATTAAAGAGTTAGAATCTGGGTTTGCAATGGATGAATTTTATCTACACTATCAAGTACAACAAAACCTAGAGGATAATACTTTTTCCGGTGTAGAAGCTTTACTAAGATGGAATAATATTAATTTGGGTAATGTTCCGCCGAATGAATTTATACCAATTATTGAGGATAGTTTTTACATTAATCAATTGACTATTATGGTGGCCAGAAAAGTCATTGAAGACTTTAAACCTTATGTTGATAATTTGCCAAAGAATTTTAAAATTTCTATAAACCTTACTAATTTTGATTTTGGAAATGATTATATTATGGATAGTATTCTTCATATTATCGAAGAGGGCATGATTCCTGCAAAATATTTTACTTTTGAAATCACTGAAAGTAATTATTTAGAAAACATCGATAAAACCAATAGAATTATCGGAAAGTTACATAAGAAAAATATCAATATTGCAATTGATGATTTTGGTACAGGATTTTCATCAATTAATTCTTTGAAATCTATTGAGGTAGACAAAGTGAAGATTGATAGGACTTTCATAAAAAACTATCCTGACCAAGACAATGGTGATATGTTTAGTATCATTGCGAATTTAATTAAAAGTTTTGATAAAGAAATTATAGTAGAAGGTACAGAAACCAAAGAACAAATAGAATTTTCTAAGTTAAATAAATGTCATGCAGCTCAAGGGTACTATATATCAAGACCAATTCCAATAAAAGATTTTATAGAAAAATATATTATAAAGACTAATGGTAGAAACGGAGAATAATGATGGAGATGAATTACTACTTTAATCAAATAACCTTAACTGATATTTTAATCGGCATTATTTTTAGTTTATTGCTAATAATTATCGTTTTGTTAATTATATATTCTTATAAAGGTAAATTAAAAAAAGATTTTTATCAATCTGATTTTTCACCATTGCGAATACTTGAAAATCTTGAAGGCATGGCATTTAATTGTGCAATCGATCAACATTGGACAATGAATTATGTGAATTCAAATGCCTATAAAGTGATTGGTTATACCAATGAAGAAATCATCAATAATAATGTGATTTCTTATAACGACATTATACATCCGAAATTCAGAAAATATGTTAGAGATAAATATGATGAAGCCATTAGAAATCATGAAGGAGTTAACATTGAATATAAGATTATCTCAAAAAGCGGAGAAGAACGATGGGTTGCTGAAGAAGCTAATATTATCTTTAATCGTTATGGTGAACCTAAATTTGTTGATGGATTAATCTATGATATAAATTATCGGAAAGGATTGTTACAAAAAAGAAATCAATATCAACTAAGGTACCGCTCATTAATTGATGGCTTAGACTTTCCAATGATAGTGATACATGAAAATAAAATCGTTGAAGTCAATCCTGCGGGAATTAACTTCTTTAGAGCGAATTCTAAGGATGATGTTATCGGTCATAACCCATTAGAATTTATCGACAAACAGTACCATGATTTTTACAAGAAAAGAATGATGCGATTAAAAGAGACGAAAATTTCAAATTTGCCAACAAATTATAAATTAAAAAGATTAGATAATACCGATGTCTATGCAACGGTAAATGCAAAACCTTTTTTTGAAAATGGGCAACTATTATCCCATGTTGTTTTACTAGAAAAAGATAGTAGATTTAGTTTTAACCAACAATTAAAGAAAACTGAAAGAAGAAATAGAGATTTGATTTTATATATGCATGAAGGTATTGGTGTTTTCCAGTTAATACCAGATGAAATGGATGGTAAACTCGTTTTTGCTAATAAAAGATTTAGCGAGTTTATCTTGGGGTATGAACGCAATCTAATTTATGAACGATTTACCCAAGTATTTTCAGAAATCAAAGAAGAAGATTTAAAATCAATTTTCGAATATAAAGATAAAAAACCAATTCAAAAAGAAGTTGTTGATACTGAAAATGAGAAATATTATCAAATCCTATTCTATTTTAATAAAGAGAACGAACTTGTGGTTCAAATCACTGATATGACCAACGAAAAACTGTTGATACAAAAATATTACGAAGAAAAAGAAATACTTGATGAAATACTAGATGCGACAGCCACGATGATTTGGAATTGGGATCTTAAGAACCATAAGATTATCTTTGATGCTAAGACTTATGAATTATTAGGCTATGATAAAGACAAAGAAGAAATAGCCAATCCTAAAGACATTATGAGTTATTTCCATCCTGAAGATAGAGATAATGTTTCTAAACAAATCAATCAATACTTTAATAACAAATCACCATATTTTAGCATTGAAGTTAGAATTAGAGATGTTAAAGATGAATATAGATGGTGGATGATAAGAGGTAAGGTTACAAAGAAAAATAAAATAGGTAAGGCAACCTGGATTTCAGGGACATATCAAGACATCACACATCACAAACAAAAAGAAGAAGAAATTAGATTTTTAAGTTTGCATGATCAATTAACAAAACTATATAATTTAAGAGCTTATACAAGTAAAATGGAGTCTTTAGATCATGAAGAAAATTATCCAATATCACTAGCAATTATCGATGTGAACGGATTAAAAGTCATTAATGATGCATTAAACCATAGTGTTGGTGATGAGTTATTGGTTAAAACTGCTGGCGTTTTAAATGAGTTTATTGAAGAAGGCGATGTCATCGCAAGAATCGGTGGCGATGAGTTTGCGATGATTATGCCAAAAACTGAATTAAATGATGCGGATAATCGTTTTAAAAACATAGTAAAAGTTTTATCAAATGAATGTGTTTCAAATATACCTATTTCAATTTCTTATGGTATTGATGTGAAAGTTAATGATAAATTTACACTTTATCAAATTAAAGACATGGCAGATTCTAAAATGTACAAACAAAAATTCGATGGCAAAGACACAAGATTACAAATTTTAGAAATAATTAGAGATAATTTCTTTGAACAAAATCCATTTGAAAAAGAAGTGGTTGAATATGTTCGAAAATTATCTTGTGATTTGGCTAAATACATCAATGTCGATAGAGATGAATTGGAAAAACTAGAAATTGCGAGTCAATATTATAACATTGGTATTTTCTCAATTAGTCAGGACACTTTTAATGATCAAAGAGAATTTGGCGATTTAAAAGAAGTCGAATATAAGAAACATGTAGAAAATGCATATCGAATCATGTTGGCGACATATCGAAATGAAGAGATTGCTAGAATCATTCTTTATCATCATGAAAAATATAATGGTAAAGGTTATCCGGCAAATTTAAAAGGTGATGAAATTCCATTGTTATCAAGAATCATTTCTGTCACTGCTACATATGCCAGAAAGAAATTGCTAGATGAAAAACAAACAGATATATTTAAATATATTAAATCAGAAAAAGGCGTTGCATTTGATCCGATTCTTGCAGATAAGTTTATCGAAATGATAAAAAACAAATAAAAAAAGGAAAACGTGAATTTACACGTTTTCTTTTATTTGGAGTTCTGTTTCATAATCAATGGTGTATGATTTATTCGGTTTGAGTTCGTCATTAACTATTTGTCTAGCAATTAATGATTCAATATGGTGCTGAATAAAACGTTTTAAGGGTCTTGCACCATAATGAACATCAAAGGCGCTTTCTAAGATATAATCTTTGACTTTATTTGTAAAACTAAAGTTCATATTTTTATCTAATAATCTTTCTTTTAATTCATTTAATAATTTATCAACAATTTTATGTTGGACATCTTTTGTTAGTGAATTAAAGATAATCAATTCATCAATTCGGTTAATAAACTCTGGTTTAAAGCTTTCTTTAACCAAAGACATGACTTTCTGTTTAGAATTTATATCACCTTCTACTAAGAATCTTGAACCAAGGTTGGAGGTCATAATAATAATGGTGTTTCTAAAATCAACAACTCTTCCTTGTGAATCTGTTAAACGACCATCATCTAATATTTGTAGTAGTAGATTAAAGACTTCAGTGTGTGCCTTTTCGATTTCATCGAATAAGACAATAGAATAAGGTTTTCTTCTAATCGCTTCGGTTAATTGTCCACCTTCATCATAACCTACATATCCTGGTGGTGCACCAATTAATCTAGTGACAGAGAATTTTTCCATGTATTCACTCATGTCAATTCTAACAATTTGTTTTTCACTGGCAAATAATTGTTCTGCCAAAGCTTTGGCAAGTTCTGTTTTACCAACACCAGTTGGTCCTAAGAACATAAATGAGCCAATGGGTCTGTCTTCATTTTTTATGCCCGCTCTTTGTCTAATGATGGCATCGCTCACAAGTGAGATGGCTTCATCTTGTCCAATGACTCTTTCTTTTAAAAATTCATCTAGATGCGTGAGTTTCTCTTTGTCGCCTTCCATTAATTTTGTCACTGGTATACCAGTCCATTTCGCAACAACTTCAGCGATGTCTTCTTCGTTAACAGATTCAGATATTAACTTATGATTTGTTTCATTGGTTAAAGTCTGAATTTCTTTTTCAAGCTTAGGGATCGTTGAATATTGTAATTCTGCAGCTTTTGAATAATTTGAATCATTAAAAGCGTTTTGTAGGTCGTTTTTCAAACCATCAAGTTTGGTTTTAAGAATTTTGACGTCATTGAGTTCTGATTTTTCTTTTTCCCATTCTTTGGTTATCTCTTTTTCTTTTTTCTTATAAGTTTTTAATTCATCATTTAGATTTTTTAGTCTTTCCTTTGATTGTTTGTCAGTTTCTTTTTCTAAAGCTCTTTTTTCAATCTCTAGTTGCATGATTTTTCTGGTGATGTCATCTAATTCAGCTGGCATAGAATCAATTTCCATACGAATAGATGCAGATGCTTCATCAATTAAATCAATAGCTTTATCTGGTAAAAATCTGTCCGTTATATATCTGTTTGAAAGAATTGCAGCTTGAATAATCGCTTCATCATGAATATGTACCCCATGATGAGTTTCAAATTTTTCTTTTAAACCACGCAAAATTGAAATGGTGTCCTCTATAGATGGTTCTTTAATAATCACACGTTGTAAACGTCTTTCAAGTGCAGAGTCTTTTTCAATGTACTTTCTGTATTCATTTAATGTGGTTGCACCTATTGTATGAAGTTCACCTCTGGCTAGCATTGGTTTTAACATATTTGATGCATCCATGGCGCCTTCAACTCTACCAGCACCAACAATCATATGGATTTCATCGATAAATAAAATGATATTTCCATCTGATTTTTTAATTTTATTTAATACAGCTTTTAATCGTTCTTCAAATTCACCTCTAAATTTTGCACCCGCAACTAAAGAGGCTAAATCTAATTCATAGATTTGCTTGTTTTGTAAGGTGATTGGTACATCTTTATCCACGATTCTTTTGGCCAAGCCTTCAACAATCGCTGTTTTACCAATCCCCGGTTCCCCGATTAATACGGGATTATTCTTGGTTCTTCTTGAGAGTATTTTGATGATTCTTCTGATTTCTTCTTCGCGACCAATTACTGGGTCGATTTTACCTTCCTTAACTTGTTCATTGATATTTCGGCCAAATTTTTCTAAGATATTTTGGTCTTCTTCATAGTTTGGAGGTTGTTGCATAATATCACTTCCTTGGTTATTTAATACGTCAATTATATTATATATCAAAGAATTAGCACTGTCAATAAAAGAGTGCTAAATATGTATTTTAAAATGTGGTTGTTTTTTTCTATTTTGCTTGATATAATTTAAGTGAATTAGGAGGTCATTTAAACATGGAAAAATTAAAAACAGATGTATTGATTATTGGTGCTGGACCTGGTGGGTACGTGGCAGCTATTTATGCAAAAAAACAAGGGTTAGATGTTGTTTTAGTGGATAAAGAATGGGTTGGTGGTACATGTTTGAATGTTGGGTGTATTCCAACAAAAGCATTTGTGCATTCAACAGAGATGTATCATAAACTGTTAAATGTAGATTTAGGAATTACTTTTGATAAACTCAATATAGATTTGAAAAAAATCGTTGAAAGAAAAAATGATATAAAAGATAAACTTGTTTCTGGTATCGAATTTTTATTAAACAAACATGGTGTCACTTTGCTTGAAGGAGAAGCCAAATTTACGGATGATCATTTGGTGATGGTTAATGGTCAAACAATAGAATCAAAAGACATTATTATTGCAACTGGTTCTACACCAAAACGTTTACCCATTGACGGTAAAGCATTGATGATGACGTCTAGAGAACTATTAGACAACAAAGAACTACCTGAATCGCTGACGGTGATTGGCGGCGGTATCATTGGTATGGAGTTTGCCTTTATCTATGCAAACATGGGTGTTAAAGTCAATGTTGTTGAATTTTTACCTAGAATATTACCGGGTATTGATAAAGAATTAGCCATTCGTTTAATGCCTTATGCCAAAAAAGCAGGTATTAATATTACAACAAATGCTAAAGTTGTCCGGGTTGAAGAATCAAATAACAAGAAAAAAGTATTTTTTGAACGTAAAGGCAAAGAAGTCTTTGTTGAAAGTGATATCCTTTTAGAAGCCATTGGTAGAGCACCACTTGTTAATGGATTGGATTTAGATAAAACAACCATTCACTACGATCAAAGAGGTGGTATATCTGTTAATGATCATATGGAAACAAATGTTAAACATGTCTATGCGATTGGTGATGTCAACAACATTATGCAACTGGCACATGTTGCGTCTCATCAAGCATTTGTAGCGATTGACAATATCTTAGGAAAAAAATCTGTTTTTGATAAAACCAATGTGCCTTCAGTCATCTTTACATCACCAACCATTGCAACAGTTGGTATTACTGAAGAAATGGCAAAAGAAAAAGATCTCGACGTTGATGTGATTAAAACACCTTATTCAGCCAATGGAAAAGCATTAATTTTAAATGGCGATAAAGGCTATATTAAATTGATTAGAAACAAAGACACACAAAAATTAGTTGGAGCGATGATTTTAGGTAAAGAAGCAGAAAACCTAATTGCAACTTATACATTGGCTATTCAAAACGGAATGGAAGCTAAAGATGTTTATGAAACCATTTTTGCACATCCTACCATTCAAGAGTTGGTGCCTGAGAGTGCACTTGGTCTTGATAAATTAGCAATACATTATATGGAATAAGCTAGATTTTCTAGCTTATTTCTTTTCTGACACTAACATTTGATAATTTTTATTTATTAATGATATAATATAAGGGGGTGACTTTAATGAATAAAATAAAAAAAGTCCTATTGCTATTATTAATGTTTACGTTAAGTGTTACAGTTTTTGCTTGTACAGGTACAGAAACTGAAGAAACGACTTCAACAGAAACACCGACTACAGAAACGCCTGTTAGAACAGCGATTGCTGGTATAGAAGATGCTGTTGAATTAAGTATGGTTGATACCCATAGACAAAATACGATCTATATTGATGGGGGTCAAGTATTTACGAAAGGTGATAATCGTGTAGGAGAATTAGGTGATGGTACGTTTGTAAGTAAAACAACGCCAGTAAACATCACCAGCAATTTCGGTCTTGGTGCTAATGATGAAATTGTATCTGTTAGATTAGGCGAGTTTCATGGATTTGCTTTAAGCCAAAATGGATATGTTTACACATGGGGACACAATTCTTATGGTAAACTAGGGTTGCCTAGTAGTACGAATCAAAATGAACCAGTTGATATTACTGATAATTTTGATTTGTTAAATGATGAAGAAATTATTTATATCGCCACGGGTCGTGACAATAACGCAGTGATTACAAACTTCGGACGTATATTTACATTTGGTGTTAACAGTTATGGACAATTAGGTAACGGAGAACAAAACAGTCCTTGGGAAGAAATCGTTTATATGCCACAAGACATTACGGATTCTTTTGATTTAGAAGATGATTACATTGTCAAAATCGAACTTGGAAACAACCATTCAATGGCACTCAGTCACAATGGTGAAGTATTTGTTTGGGGTGATAATGATCTTGGCCAATTAGGAACGGATGACGAACAATTATTAACACCGAAAAATATTACCAATATCTTTAACTTAGGTGATGATTCAATTATTGATATAGAAGTTGGATATAATCATTCTGGCGTGTTATCAGAATCAGGAAGAATTTTTGTCTTTGGAGACAATAGTCTTGGTCAACTTGGTATTGGAAACGAACTGACAAATACAACAGAACCGATTGAAATCACAGATGAATTTAGTGGTTCAGGTGAAATCTATCGATTAAGATTTTCTCATGAAAGTTCAGCGGTTATTGCTGAAAACTATGCATATGTATTTGGTTATAATACTTATGGACAGCTTGGATTAGGACATCAATCAATCGTTAATACACCAACAATTTTAGATAATTCAGTGTATGTTGATAGACCTGTTAAAGACATGTTTATTGCAAAAGAAACATTTACGATTGTCTATGACGATGACTCAATTGAATCAGAGGATTTATATTAATACATATATTTTATAAACGGCTTGGATTTCCAAGCCGTTTTATTTTGAAGTTATTATTTTAAAACTTTACGATTTGAGTTATAATATACCTTGATTGGATGTGATTGAATGGTATATTTAGATTATAGTGCAACAACACCAGTTTCTATGGCGGTCTTAGATGAAGATTATCTTTTTAATCAACGTTATTTCGCCAATAGCAATTCTGTTCATGCACTGGGAAAAGAAGCATTAGTTAATATTACAAACACCACAAAGTTAATCAAAAAATCACTAAACTTACTTGACCATAAAGTTATTTATACTTCAGGTGCGACCGAATCAAATAATTTAGCATTAAAAGGTATAGCATTAAAAAACAAGCATCTTGGTAATCATATTATTACGACACCTTTTGAACACGGCTCGATTACTGCAACACTTAATTATCTAGCGAAGCAGGGATTTGTTGTTGATGTTGTTGAAATGGATGAAGAAGGTTTGGTTGATTTAGATGATTTAGAATCATTAATAACAGATAACACTATTTTAGTCAGTATAGGATTGGTCAATTCTGAATTAGGAATAGTCCAAAATCTCTCTAAGATAGCTGAGATACTAAAAAAACACTCTCAAATAGTGTTTCATAGTGATATGACACAAGGAATAGGTAAAGTATTATTAGATTACTCAGTGGCCGATTTAATTTCTCTATCAGGACATAAAATTTATGGGTTTAAAGGTATTGGAGCGCTATTGCATCGAAAAGACATTAAGTTGACTCCAATAATCCATGGAGGCAAATCAATTTCAAATTCTAGAGGTGGTACACCTCCGACAAGTTTGATACATTCTCTTGGTAAAGCTATTGATGAAATTTATAAGCATATAGAAATCAATAATCCTTTTATATTAGAGCTGAAAGAGTATTTGTTAAGCCGATTAAAAGGTATTAAAGATTGTTATATCAATTCAAATCGACATTCTATTCCACAAATTGTAAATATTTCATATACAAAAGCATCCGGAAAAGAGATGCAGAAGTATTTTTCAGATCATGATATCTATCTATCAACCACATCAGCTTGTTCATCTGATAAAGCTATTTCTAAAGTGGTTAAAGAGATTACAGGCGATTATGAAAGAGCTGTATCTTCATTAAGGATATCATTGTCTCATCTAACCACAAAAGCTGAAATAGATGAATTTATTAAAGTCTTTGGAGCTTATGATGAAAGTCATTAGAATTACAGCAATTTGGTGCATGTCATGTCTGGTGATGAGAAATAGATATGATCAATTGTTTAAAGCGCATAATATTAACGATATTGAAGATCTAGATTATGATGAAGATGATTTATCTCCTTATAATATAGGTGATATATTACCCATTGTAATCATTGAAAAAGACGGTCGAGAAATCAAAAGAATTATCGGAGAAAAAAACAGACGAGAACTAAAAAAAATATTTGAAGAAATTATTATCCTTGCGAATTGATACGCAAGGATTTTTTCTTATGTTATAATAAACATGGAGGTGCAACATGAAGAAACTCTTAAAACCAACTAAAGATATCTTACAATCTTACCAAGATATATTGATAAAAAAAGACCACTGTTCTTGTCGTATACCACAGAACCGTGAAGTTAAAAAAATCATAAAATTAACCAAAGAATTAATATTTCCTGGATATTTTTCTACCAGACATTTAACGGAAACATCGAATCCAACAACAACCAAACGTTTGGTAAAAAAATTACATAAAATATTGAAAAAACAAATTAAATATGCATTGTTATACATGGCTGATGCTGAGAAGAGCAAAGACCTTGCTAAAAAATCTTGTGTGTTATGTGTACAATTCTTAAAAAGAATTCCAAAAATAAGAGCACTTGTGTATAAAGATGTCGAAGCCCATTTTGAGGGTGATCCGGCAGCTTTAAACAGAGACCAAGTGATTATCTCTTATCCAGGACTATATGCCACTGTCATTTACAGAATGGCACATGAACTTGATGATCTTGGCGTCAAAGTCATTCCAAGAATGATGAGTGAATTTGCACATAGAGAAACAGGCATAGACATTAATCCATCCGCTAATATTGGTGAATATTTCTTTATTGATCATGGGACCGGTGTTGTGATTGGTGAAACAACCATTATCGGACAACACGCAAAAATCTATCAAGGGGTGACCTTGGGAGCGATGAGTTTAAGAAAAGGTCAAAAACTTAAAGGTATTAAAAGACATCCTACCATTGGTAACAATGTGACAATTTATGCGGGCGCTTCAATTTTAGGCGGTGATTCTATTATTGGCGATAATTCAATTATTGGTGCCAATGTTTTTATTACAGGGTCAATACCAGAAAGATCAATTGTGACAGTGAAACAAATGGAATTAGAGACGAGGGAGAATAAAATCGATGAGTCTATATGATAATATATTAGAAACCATAGGGAATACACCGCTTGTAAGGCTACATAAATTTGAAAAAAAATACAATTTAAAAAATCGAATCTATTTAAAACTAGAAAGTTTTAATCCAACCAATAATGTAAAAACTCGACCTGCATACGGGATGATTAAAGCCTTGTATGAATCAGGTGAAATGACCAATAAAACAACCATCATTGAAGCCAGTAGTGGAAACACTGGCATTGGTTTAGCGATGGTTGGTGCTTATTATGGCAATGAAACCATTATTGTTATGCCTGAAAAAGTCTCGAAAGAGAGAGTTGACCTTATTAAACATTATGGAGGGAAAGTTATTTTAACCCCAGCAAAAGAGGGGATTAAAGGATCAAAAGATAAAGCCATTCAATTATTAAATGAAATGAACGCAATTATCCCATCACAATTTGAAAATCCTGAAAATCCTAAGACCCATTATGAGACAACTGCCAAAGAACTTGCTAAAGATTTAGACATTATAGATTATATTTTTGCAGGTGTTGGAACAGGTGGAACTATTAGTGGGGTTGGTAGGTACTTTAAAAAACATCATCTAATCACAAAAATGATTGCTGTTGAACCAAAGAACTCTCAAGTATTAAAAGGAAAAAAACCTAATCCCCATAAAATTGCAGGAATATCACCAGGATATATTCCTGACAACTATGACCCAGATGTTATTTATGATATAGAGGCAGTTGGTGATGAAGAATCATGGAAAATGACAAAAGAATTTGTAAAGTTAGAAGCCATTTCTATCGGTATTTCTACAGGTGCAGCTTTACAAGCCATGTTGAATTACATTAAAAAACATAAATTAGAGAAAATGAATATTGTTTGTATAAGTCCAGACTCAGGTGAAAAATACTTTTCAACTGGTGTGTTTGAAGAAAAATAATAAAATTAGCACTTGATGAGGTTTGAAATTAAACCTCATCATTTTTCTTAAATAATTGAATTGTTTATGTTATAATTTTAGTGGTGGTTAGATGAAAAAATACTTAAAACAAAAACTTATACTAATGGGTGTATTTATATTATTTTATTTTGTGATCGAAATGGTCGCATTTTTATGGATAGGTTTTCAATTATTGCCTAAAAATATAATCATTGATTTAGTATTTGTTATATTTATATCAAGTTTTATTATAATCATTCCTTCAAACAAATGGGGAATCATTTTTATGTCTGTTTGGTTATTGTTTGTGAATGGATTGTTTGTAACAAATGCCAATACATTTAGTGGCTATTTTGAATTATTTACGTTTGAACAATTTAAATTACTAGGAGAAGCAACTGATATATTAAATCTAGATTATATTTCTTTTAGAGCTTTTATTGATTTTATATTAATTATAATTGCCTATGTTTTGGTATTAAAATATGTTCATAGAAAGTATTTAAAAACAAAAGTGATTGTCAATAAAAAAATTCTATTAAACACGTATATATTATTTGCATTTTTAATGATATCATTGGTCACCATAATATCTACAAGGACTTTTAATCCTTTTGAAGATTATAGTGAAGATGTGACATTACCAACATTAAAACGTGATGCATTAGAAAGATATGGGTTATTGGCCTATTATTATAAAGAAGTAGACTTGTTGTATTTTAGTGATGAAAGTTTTCCACAATATCAAGTACCTTATGAAGTATCAAAACCAACACAATATTTTGGTTTATTAGAAGGTTATAATATCTTTACCATTATGATTGAATCTGGTGAAAGCTATGCAGTGCATCCTTTATTGACACCAAATTTATATAACATGACCAATGAAGGATTATATTTTCCCAATCATTATAGTGAAAATAAAACCAATGTTTCAGAAATCATTGGTATCAACGGTCATTACCCATCACACTCATTTGACACAAGCAATTATGAATATACTTTTGAAGATTCGTTACCAGATAGATTAGGCGACACATATGAAACGGCTTTTTTTCATGACAATTACTCAATATTTTATTCTCGTGGTGAGATTTTAGATATGTTAGGATTTGAAAACTTATATTTTCATGATGAGATTTTCCCTGATGAACAAAGATGGCAATGGGATGGTAATTTAACCTTAGACAGTGAAACTGCTCAAGCGATGACTGATTTAATGTTTCAAACGGATGATCCATTTTATTATTTTTGGACTACTTTATTGACCCACGGTCCTTATAATGAAGGCGAAGACAATATCCAAAAGTTTGAAGATTTAGGATATTTTGATTTAATCGAAATTGCTGAAGGTAGAGGCGATTGGGTCAATCCTTTAGAAGATTATGATGAAGAAGATCAAGCAAGGATGGTCTATTACCAAGCTGCAATGATGGACTTTGATCGTGCATTAGGGATATTAATGGATGCATTAAAAGCAGAAGATGAATTCGACAACACTATTTTTGTTTTATATGGAGATCACGCTGCCTATTATCATAATTTTAACCGTAAGATTTCAAGTGTTGATGGCGAAGAAGCAGAATATTACGATATTGATATTTATTCAAGCTTCTATACCATCTATAATGAAACATTATCAGAAGAATACCTATATAACCATGCAAATACAAGCATTAATAAATTTGTATCACCCTATACGATTGTACCAACTCTATTAGGTTTATTAGGTGAAACTTATAATGAGAATTTCATGTTGGGTAACTCAGTTTTTTCTGATATTGAACATGTCTTTTATTCAAATAAAACGACAACATTTTTCACTGATAAACTTTATAGTGTAAATGGTTATGATATTGTATATGAAAAAGTATATGTTGGTGATCATTATTTAGAAGAATTCAGATATCAAACTGAATCGATGATTGAGAAACTCCAAATGATCAATGAATATTATTTAAATACGAGAATAGAAATCGAAGACTAGTTCATTTGAACTATTTTTTTTGATTTTTGGTCTTATTTAGAGTGTATTCATGATATAATATTTATTAGAGGTGAAGAGGATATATGGGCGACTTACAAGCGAAAACATTGGTGTTTGCAGAATCTTTTACGAAAGCAAATGACTTGTTAAAGCAATTACATGTTCAAACACTCAACAACCACAAATATATAAACGGATTAATGCCTTTAACACAGGTTAAAAACAATTATCCGTTTTTTATCTATCAACAATTCTCAATCCAACCGAGTCTCGCTCAAAAATTATTGCCTTTCTTTGATTATATTGATGTTCATAAAGATTATTTAGATGAAAAACTTATATATTTAAAGACAATTAAACAATCACTAACAACTGAAAAGATGTTGAAGAAAATAGACTTAAAGAATTTTCAAGACATCGTTCAGTTAGACAAATCATTTGTACCGCCTTACATTAATAATTATGAATCTAGAAATACAATATCATTGATCGATAAGGATATCCCTTTAAGTAAATGTGATAATGTTGAATCACAAGTTTATGCTATCTTTGAGAAAGTAACTGATTTATTAAATCAAGACATCCCAATTTCAGAAATTAAAATTGTGAACACGCAATCTGATGATGATTTTCAACTAAAGAAATTATTTAGAGATGCCA
Source organism: Mycoplasmatota bacterium (assembly GCA_027859085.1). Taxonomy (GTDB): domain Bacteria; phylum Bacillota_I; class Bacilli_A; order Izemoplasmatales; family Hujiaoplasmataceae; genus Hujiaoplasma. Next base: position 34,762 of record JAQIBJ010000057.1, on the reverse strand, counting down.
ATATTCCCCTTGTGAATTTAAAAAAACAATCGATTATGATTTATCCCGTCTATAAGGAAATTAAGCAATCATTGAAAACAAGTTCACTAGAAACCACCAAAACATTAATTCAAAATTATCAATCTAAATATCCACAAGTCAGCAATCAAGTGATTGCGGTTTTCAATCGTTATGAAGATCAGTTGATTGAATCAAATAGAGAAATATTCATCTCTATGTTAGATCAATTAATGATTAAAACAAAACGTCAAGTTTCTGGTGTTGAGATTATCACTGTTGATCAAATGGATGATTTAAATCATCATTATTTAATGATGAATTATATTGATGAATACTTTCCTAAGAAAGACATTGATAATGATTACTTAACCAATAAACAAAAAGAAATGATTCAATATCCAACATCAGAAGATATCAATCAATACAGGTTAAATCTTTATGCGCATTTATTTGATGGTTTACAAAAATTATATTTATTTTATCCAAAAGTCTTGGTTGACCAAACAAGAATTTCTTATTTAAAATTGAAGAGGGATTATGACTTAATTGATTATCAATATATGGCAAAAGAAAAATCATATTTAGCAACATATGATTTGTTAAGATATGCAATTGAAAAGAATATTTACGAAAGTTATCATCAAGAATCTAATGATTTAGCACTTCTTAAAAACACTTTTGAAGATGATTTTAAATCTTATAATCCTCAGTTTAATGGTATTTTACAAGAAGATTTAGATTTATTGCTTGAAAGAAAATACACATTGACAGGTGGAAAATTAGAAGCATTGAAACTATGTCCGTTTCAATATTTTTTGAAGTATCTTTTGGGATTGGATAATTTTGTGGATAACCATTATATTTATTTTGGCAATAAAATCCACAATGCGCTAGAAGCATTGATGACGGATGAAAATTTTGATTATAAACAAATGGTCATGAATAGTGATGATTTTCCTAAAGACATCATCTATAAAAAACCATTGTTTGATCAGATACTGATTGAAAATATTGATAAGATATTTACAATCATAAAAAAATTTTATGATAACTCAGCTTATAAAGATATTATGACTGAAGAATCATTGAGTTTAAAAATTAATCCAAATGATCGTTTTTTGATCAATGGTATCATTGATAAAGTGATGATTGATAAAGAGAATAATTATTATCTAATCATTGATTATAAATATTCTCAAAAAACATTTACCGTTGATGAATTTGATAAAGAACTTAAATTACAGTTACCATTTTATATGTATATGTTTGAGAAATTTTATGATTTTAAACCAAGTGGCTTGTTTTTTAGAAAGACGGGTTATGATAGAGAAAAAGAAAATGGTGGTTTAGACAATCTTTTAAATGGGGTTTTCTTAAATGACCGTGAACAAATGGAACGATTAGAGCCAACAGGTAAACAAATAACTGGTTTACGATATACTAAAGATGGTTTATATAAATCAAACCGTGGTTTAACCATTGATGATTTTAAAGCCATGTCTAAAACATTAGAGTCATATATCTATAAAGCTGCTAAAAAGATTGAAGCAGGGGATTTTGAAATTAAACCAATATTATCTGAAGAAAAAAACAACAATTCTATTAGTTGTTTATATTGTGATTTTGCTCATATCTGTTACTCGAAAAATAAGTATGTAAAGGCTGGTGATGATGATGAAATATACGAAAAGTCAAATTGATGCGATTCATCATGAAGGTGAAAATATCCTTGTATCAGCCAGTGCAGGTTCAGGTAAAACCGGTGTTTTAAAAGCAAGAGTTTTAAGAAAACTAAAACAAGGTGTGAATATTGATCAGTTGATTGTTTTAACATTTACTGAAGCCGCAGCTGAGGAAATGAAATCAAGGATTATTGATGAATTAAACAAAGAAAACATGGATGATCAAATGATTAAGTTAGACAATGCGATTATTTCAACCTTTGATGCGTTTACCTTAAGACTTGTTAAAGAGTATTATTATTTATTAGATTTATCGAGTGATATTACTATTTCTGATAAGTTATTGATTGAAATGGAAAGTCAAAAGTTATTAGATACGATTATTGAAGCATACTATAAAGAAAGTAATCCAGAATTTGTGGCTATGGTGAAATTGCTTTTTTCAGGCAATGATTTGTTTTTAAAAAATGCGATATTAAATTTATCTAAATCAATCAAGAAGATACCGAATTATTTTGATATATTAGAAAATTATGATGACCATTACAACCAATCTATGCTAGAAGATGCATATCTTAAGTATTTTGGTTTTATCAAAAGGGATTTACAGATAATCTATCAAAACTTTAAAGCTTACTACCAAGAAAATTATCATGAGTATAATGAAGCGTGTGATATATATCTAGATACTTGTTTAAACATCTATGAAGATTTAGTGAATGAAGAAGATATTGAATCATTAAAACAAAAAATAATGACATTTAATCTTCCGACACGGCCAAGAAAACCAAGAAACGTAGATGTTTGGTTAGAAACTGATGACAGTTATAAACAAGTCAAAAAAATAAGAACTGAATTGGAGAATGCCCATCTATTAGACGGCACAGATTATCGAGATACTTGGATAGATTCCAAATCAAGAGTTTCAGTGTTATTAGATATGACGCGTCATTATCTATTAAAATTGAAAGCAATTCAAAAACAAAAGAATCTATATTCATTTGATGATGTTATGAATTTTGCAATTCAACTCTTAGAACAAGAAAAAGACATTCGTTTGTTTTATCAATTTGAAATCAATGAAATCTTAATTGATGAATATCAAGACACGAATGATTTACAAGATTATTTTATATCTTTAATTGCCAATAACAATGTCTTTATGGTAGGTGATGTGAAACAATCAATATATCGGTTTAGAGATGCGAATCCTAAGAACTTTATGAGGATTTTTTCAGAATATTCGAATTCAAATGGTGGTAAAGCGATTCGTTTAAAAGAAAACTTTAGATCAAATCGATTTTTATTAGAAAGAATCAATGATTTATTCTTGAGTATAATGAATGAAACCATGGGTGGTGTGAATTATGAAGACAACCATGCACTTAGTTCAGGTTTTTCTGAAGAATTTGGTTTAAACCAAAAAAATAGACCTATCAATCATTTCTTTTATGACCCTAAGGTTATCATAGAGAAACATGAAGACTTATCAAAAGATGAAGTAGAAGCGATGATTGTTGCGAATGATATTGTTAGAAAGATTAAAAGTAGACAACCCATTTTTATGGGTAATCACTTTAGATCAATTGAATATAAAGACATCACCATTCTTGTTGATAGAAAAACAAATTTTCCAAAATATAAAAAAGCATTGTCTGATTTTGGTATTCCTGTCGAAGTATACAGTGATGAAGTCTTTACAGAAGCTGAAGAAATTATTTTTCTATATCAATTCTTATTATTGGTTCAATGTTTCAACGATCAAACTTATTTTAAACAATATTTTAAAACAGCTCTTTATTCAGTCGCTAGATCTTTTGTTTATCAAGTGCCAGATCAAGTGATGTTAAATCATTTAATTGAGAAAAACATCAGTTTTTCAACATTAGATAAAGAACCTATTTTAAAACAGATTAAAAAAGATGTAATCTATATTTCTAGTTTGGTTAATGTTATACCAAATGTATATTTGATTGATGAAATCTATGAAAGATTAAATATCTATGGTAAAATTGCATTATTAGATGGACCAGGTAGTAAAGCAAAAAAATTAGATTTCTTTAGAAATTTAATTGAGGGACAAATTGAAAAAGATTTTATTGATTTAATACAATATTTAGAGTTCGTTCACCAAGAACGCGGTTTAGACATTGAATACACTGAATCAAAAGGACAAATAGAAGCTGTTAAGTTAATGTCGATACATAAATCTAAGGGCTTGCAATTTCCAGTTGTCTATATGTTAGGTCTTAAAAAGCAATTTAATTTTCAAGAAAATAAAGATCTATTTAACTTTTCTGCAGACTATGGAATATTAACCCATGCTTATAATCAAGGGTTTTATAGACATTTCTTAGAGAATTTGTATTTAAGAAATGTTAAACAAGAAGATGATTCAGAAAAGATTAGACTATTATATGTGGCGTTAACCAGAGCCAAAGAAGAAATTAATTTGGTATTAGAAGCCATTGATAAACTAAACCAATCAAAAATAGGCTATAAAAATTATTTAGAGATGTTATATTTTGGTTATCAATTAGAACCAAAAGATATAATCACCGATGTTAAGTTTCCGGTGGTGGTTAAAAAAAGAAAAGAAGAAAAAGTAAATAAAGCAATTGAACACTTTAAATTTGATTATAATCAAGAAGCATTGAATGAAGAAAGATATTCTAAATCCACCCATGAATTTTATTCAGATGATGTCATCATGAATATTGAGTATGGGAATGACATTCATGAGTTGTTAGAGGGCGTTGATTTTAATCGATTCAATGAAACGATTAAATCATTACCAAAGCCGATTAAAGATGGATTGTTAAATCTTTACAATTTGCCACTCTTTAAGTCTATGAAGAATCCTCGTTATTATCAAGAGTATGAATTCATGGATATACTTGATGGTTACAATATCTTTGGAATTATTGACTTATTGATTGAAGATGATGACAAGGTATATATTATTGATTATAAGCTTAAAAATATAGAGGATAAGGCTTATAAGCATCAAATTGAAGGTTATAAGGAATATATAGAGAAAATAACAGACAAAGAAATTGAAGGGTATTTATATTCTTTGATGGAAAAGAATTTAAAAAGAATCGTTTGAGGTTAAGATGGAATCATTAGAAAAAGCAAAAAAACTGTTTATCGCTAAAAAATACAAAGAGAGTTTCTCTTTGTTTAAAAGCACGGCGACTTCTTCACCAGAAGCCAGCTATTATTTAGCCATGCATTATTATATAGGATTGGCAGCCAAGAAAAACTACGATAAAGCCTTAACACTATTTAAAAAGTCTTGGGAAGGCTTATACCCTGAAGGCATTTATATGATGGGGAAAATGTATGAAGCAGGGCATGGCGTTGAACAAAACATTGATCAAGCCTTTAAATATTATCAAGCTGCGACCCATTCAATCAATGCTAAAACAAGATTGGCACAAATGTATGAAGAAGGTATAGGTACTGAAAAAGACATGGCTAAGGCCATTCGTTTATACAATGAATTAAGAAAAGATGGATCAGGTTATGCGATGTATAAAATTGGAAGATTTTATTTAACAGGCCATGGTTTAAAGAAAAACTTAAAAAATGGTTATCTTTGGCTAAGAAAAGCATTAGAAAAAGATCATTTACTGGCTGTAAATTATTTTAGATTACTAGGAACAACACCCCCAGCAGATAGTCGAACCACTGAAGACATCCTTGAACAAGCCAAAGCTGCTATTCAAAAGAATGACAAAGAATATGCAATGTCACATTTAGAAGTTGCGATTAAAGAAGGGTCTAAAGAAGCCTTGTTTTTGATGGTTGATATGTATTTAACAGGTGAACTTGTTGAAAAGGATGAAGCAACTGCTTTTAAACTATTATTAAAACACCAAGAGTTAAATGATTCAGATGTATATTATAAAATAGGGTATTTTTATGAATCAGGAACTGGTGTTTTATCGTCATATTATAAAGCAGCCATCTTTTATGAAAAAGCCAGTCAACTCAATCATGAATCAGCCAAACTCGCGTTAAGAGATTTGAGGGGGTATTAACATGAATGACAAATACACACCAAAAGATCTTAATCAATTAGGTGACGATTATTTTTATGGAAAAAAACAAGAAAAAAATATAGAACTTGCTTATACATATTATAAAAAAGCCGCAGATATGAATAATCCTGTGGGTATTTATAATGTTGGAAAATATTATCTTGAAAAAGAAGATTATAAAAAAGCTTATCAACATTTTAAAAAAGCAACTGATTTAGATTATACCGAAGCTTATATTACCCTTTATGAAATGTATATGGATGGAACTGGGATTAGAAAATCTAAGAAAAAGGCATTTAAAGCATTAAAAAGCGCAGCTGATCAACATGATGCCACAACCTATCATTTAATTGGTCGAATGTATGAACAAGGGATTGGTGTTGGTACTGATCATGATAAGGCATATGAATATTATGAATCATCAGCCACCAAGAATAATGCTGAAGGTATGTATTATATAGCACTGTTTTTATTGAATAAAAAGAATAAACACAATGAATATGAAACAGCGTTCTATTGGCTAGATAAAGCAGCCAATATGCATCATAAACTTTCGATTAGAAAATTAATAGAACTCTATCAATCATCTCATGAATATGTGAATAATAGGTCTTTATTATACCTTGAAGAAATGGCGTTTTATTATCAAGAATTATTAGCGAAAACCAAGGATATTGAGAGTTTAAAAATAGTCGCAAAAGCTTATGAAGAAGGTAGAACATTTTTAACCATCAATTATTCTAAAGCTTTTGACTATTATAAATTACTACATGAACACGATGAAGTCTTAGGTTATTTAGGATTAGGGAAGTGTTACCTATATGGTCTTGGTGTTGAACAAAATTATGATTTGGCAAAAGATTATTTAGACCTTGCCAGTTCAAGAAATAATTCTGAAGCAAAGAATTTATTAGGTGATATTTACCGGCATGGCTATGGAGTTAATGCTGATTTTGAAATTGCTAAATCTTATTATCTAGGCGCTGCAGAAAATGAGTTTGTTGATGGGTTAATCAATTTAAGTTTGTTGCATTATCGTCAACAAATTAAAAATCCAAGCCCCTCTCAAGCCATTACTTATATAAATCGAGCGGTTGAACAAGATAGTCCTAAAGCTTATTTTTGGTTGGCACTTTACTATGAATTAGGAATAGGAACAGATAAAAACCTACAATCTAGTATTGATGCTTATAAAAAAGCCATCCAACTTGGCAACAATGCATCAAGGTATAAATTAGCGAATGTCTTATACAAAAACATTAAAAGAAATCCTTTATCAAAAAGGAAAACAGATATGGTCTTTAATGAGGTTAAAACTTTATTGATGACATACATTGAAGCAGTTGATGGGGACAATCGTTTAAAAGCCATGTATTTACTCGGAGATTTATACAAAGAAGATTTGTTTTCAAAACATTCTGATAAAACTTCCAGATATTATTATGAAGTATCTGCTGAAAATGGTTATGTGAAAGCCATGAATAGAATGTATGAGATTTATCAAGATGAAGACTTTGAAGCCGCACTTAGTTGGTTAAAGAAAGCTTGTGAAACACCAAGTGATGGTGAAGAACTTTATTTATTGGCTTTGCTTTATGAAAAAGGTAATAAATACATTAATAAGGATTTGGTAAAAACGGACAAATTATTGGTTCAATCTTCAAATTTAAATTATTCAAAAGCAACAGAAAAATTAATGATAAACGGAAAAGAGGACATGAATGAACATTAATGATGTGAAAGAAGCATGGTGGTTGTATTTAATTGGTATTATTGTCACTGTATTTATTATTAGTGGTGCTTTATTCTTTGCTTATAAAGCAAAACAAAGAGCAAAAGAAATTGATATGCCTGATAGTGTATTGAAAAAAACAGTGATTACAAGTATTAGTTTTTCTATTTTGCCGTCGATTGGTATCTTTATAGGTGTCATCACGATGGCGGGTTTACTTGGTATTCCTTTGCCATGGGTGAGGTTAAGTGTTTTAGGGGCACTGCATTATGAACTCTTAGCGGTAAAAATCGCTGCAGAAGGTGTAAGTGTCGCAACGTTAACAATTCAAAACTTTGTGACCATTAGTTTTGTCATGACGATTGCGATTATTTGGGGCGCATTATTTGCTTTGTTTTTCTTTAAGAAATATCAAAAAGCCGTGGTTGATAAGGTCGATACATCGAATAAAAATAGTTTTGCGAACTTGATTTTCCAATCTGTTTTTATTGGGTTAGTGTCTGCTTTCTTCGGAGATGCATTTTCTAAAATTTTTTCCTATAAGACACCCGTGATAGAAAGTGGTGCTTATACAGGTGCTTTTATCAATAATCCAACTTTTGTACCTGTGATCGTTTTTGTTTTTTCATTAATGATGATGGCATTTTTCGATTATTTAATTAAGAAGAAAAATATTAAATGGTTAGAGAACTTTCAATTATCTCTTTCAATGGTCTTAGCGATGGGCTTGGCTGTTGTACTAGGGTTAGGAGGTATCTACTAATGCAAACTTATCGTAATAAAATGCATTTATATGGACGTATATTTATTGTTCTAGGTATCTTTGTGATGTTTTTAATTCCTGTCGTCACTTGGTTAGTCACTGGTATTGGTCCAGATGTTAATCAATTAATCTTTGGGGTTGTGACCTTATCAGTGTTATTTTTACCAGGTGGGATTGTTGAAGTTCTAACCTATGGACCAATTCTAGGAACCTCAGGAACTTATTTGGCTTTTATTACTGGTAACCTTGTGAATTTAAAAATTCCTTGTGTGATGAATGCAAGAGAAGTTGCGGGTACAGAAATCAATACTGAAGAAAATGAAATTGTTTCAACTTTAGCAGTCGCTTTTTCTTCAATCACAACGATTGTGATTATGGGTTTAGGGGTATTATTATTAATTCCTTTAAAACCAATTTTAAATTCAGAACTATTAAAACCAGCTTTTGATTGGGTGGTTCCAGCTTTATTTGGTGCACTTGCTTATAAATACTTTAAAGACAATTTAAAACTAACGATTGCACCTTTAATTTTTGTGATAATTCTTTCAATTGTTGCGCCATCATTTGTTCAAAGCAATGTCGTCGTGGTTATTTTATTAACAGCCATCGTCACTGTTGGTGTGGCAAGAATATTATTTGTCAAAAATAAATTATAGGAGGGATACTCTTGACTTTTTTATACATTGTATTAGGGTTTATTGGATTTTTGTTTTTAATTGCGTTTATAAGATTTTTATGGATTAAAGATGGGAAAGTAATCAATCAATTACCAGTTGATGAATCTTTGGCAAAGACTTATGCAAATGCATTAGCAAAAATGGTTCAAATCAAAACCTTGTCTTATGATCCTGAAACTAAAAACAAAGAAGCTTTTATTAAATTAAAAGAAACCATGAAAGAAATATTTCCAAACGTCTTTAAAACCATGACAATTAAAGAATTTGATGGTGAACCTATTCTGTTACATTGGCAAGGCAAAAAAAGTGATAAACCAATTGTTTTAATGAGTCATTTAGATGTCGTGGATGTTGATGAAGATAAATGGAATGAAGATCCTTTTTCAGGTAAAATCATCGATGATGAAATCTACGGTAGAGGTACATTAGATACTAAATCAACGGTTTTTGCTTTTTATCAAGCTTGTGAAAACTTAATTAAAGAGGGATATACACCTGAAGAAGATGTTTATTTATTTAGTTCAACTGATGAAGAAACATCTGGACCAGGTGCATCAAAAGCCGTCGAGTATTTAAAATCAAAAAATATTAAACCATTCTTAGTGTTAGATGAAGGTGGAGCGATTGTGACCAATGGGTTGCCAACCGTTAAAAAACCATTGGCTATGGTTGGTATCATTGAAAAAGGCTATGCAAATATTAAATTTAGTGCGAAGTCAAAAGGTGGACATTCTTCAACACCGCCAAAAAATACTCCGCTGGCAAGATTGTCAGCTTTTATCAATGAAGTAGAAACGAATTTCCCTTTAAAAACGAAAATGATTCCTGAAGTTGAAAGCATTTTTAAAACTGCTGTTCCATATATGAGGGGTATCTATCGTTTCTTATTTGGAAATATGTGGTTATTTAAACCACTGATTGTTTGGTTATTACCAAAGATCAGTCCTTATGGAAGAGCACTTCTTTCCACAACCATTGCGTTTACAATGATTAAAGGCAGTGATCAAGAAAATGTGATTCCCTCAAATGCATATGTTATTGCCAATATAAGAACACATCCAATTCAAAATGTGAATGATAGTTTTACTGTGTTAAAAGAAATTGCTAAAAAATATGATTTAGAAGCAGAAATATTAAAATCAAGAGAAGCATCACCAATGACAGATATTGAAGGCGATGCTTATAAGTATTTATCAGAGATGATTTCTAAAGTATTTCCTGATGTTAAAACATCACCTTATGTAATGCTAGGTGGGACAGATTGTCGTTTCTTTAATGAGATTAGCGAAGGTGCGTTAAGGTTTTCACCCATTAGAATGGACAATGTAGAACTATCGAAGATGCATGGGCATAATGAATCGATTAGAATCAATACGCTTGTAGAGGCGGTTAACTTTTATCAAGAAGTGATTAAAAACAATCAATAGGAGGACAATATGGTATTTCCAAAAAAAGAGTTTAATAAAATATCTTGTAAAGATGCAGATGTGAGTAAAGCACATCTAGTTGACATGTTTGAGAAAATCATTGATGAAGATTTTAATATTCATCAAATGATGCTTGTTCATGAAGGGTCAAAAGTCTTTGATGTATCAGCCGATGGTTTTGAAGAAAAAAAAGAGAATGTATATTCAGTCTCTAAAAGTTTTACATCAATTGCCATAGGCATATTAATTGATCAGAAAATCTTATCTTTAGATGATTATGTTTTATTTTATTTTTCTGATGAATTAAAAGATTATCACAAAGGATATGAAAAATTAAAACTAAGACATTTATTAACCATGACAGTTGGTCAAAGAAATGACCGTTTCAATGGCTTGACACCACAACATAATCCAGTTGAAATATTCTTTAAAACTGAGTTAGAAGATGAACCTGGCCAAGTTTTTATGTATTCAAACTATGCATCTTATATGCTTTCGGCGATTGTGACCAAAGTCACCAATATGACTTTAAATGAATTTTTAAATAAACATGTGTATTCAGTCATTGGTTTAGAAGGTGTCGAATGGCCTGAATTTTCTGGTTATTCATTAGGTTGTACTGGATTGAAACTATCTGTTAAAGATATGGCAAGATTTGGTATCTTGTTATTGAATGATGGTCTATGGGCGGATAAACAAATTGTTTCTAAAGATTATTTAGATGAAGCCACAAAGAAACAAGTAGATACAAGTAAAGATAAGTTTAAGATTAACCGATACGGTTATGGTTATCAATTTTGGATTAATGAATTTGGTGATTATAAAGCGGCTGGTTTATACAATCAATTAATCATTATCAATAAAAAAGATAAGATTGTCTTTTCATGCACTGCATATGAAGAAAGACCTGTAACATCATTATTTTCCGAATATATCCTTCCAGGTTTTGACGCTGGTTGGAAAGAGACAGATTTAACTGTTAGGGATTATTTGAAAAAGTTTAAAGACAATATGATTTCTCTGATTAAAGAAGAAGAGAAAGAGAGAAAACAATAATTTAAAGCAATGGATAAGTTTCTTTTTACTTATCCACGCTTTTTTGATATAATTAAATAGAGTTTTTAAGAGAGATTTGAGGTATTATAACAATGGAATTAGGAAAAATTAATACATTAAGAGTATTAAGAGAAACAGACATTAGTTATTTATTAACCGATGGACTTGATGAAGTCTTTTTACATAAAAAAGAAGCGTTAAAAGCCTATGAAGATCATGAAGAAATTGATGTTTATATTTACAAAGACAATGAAGGTCGTTTAACTGCTTCAACAAGAACACCTAAATTAATGATTGGTGGATTTGCTAAACTAGAAGTTGTGGGGATGCATCCTAAATTAGGTGTGTTTTTGAATTATGGTATGGTTAAAGACTTGTTATTGAGTTTAGATGATTTACCAGGTTCTGATGATTTATGGCCACAAACTGGTGATGAATTATTCGTGACGATGAAAGAGAGTAAAGATAGATTGTTTGCTCATGTTCCATCAAGGAATGAACTTGGTGACCGTTTTAAAGATGTTGAAAGAGATGAAGACGTTGAAAATGTGTCAGTCATCATTATGTACCATTTAGACAATGGAGTGGTTGGCTTTAGTAACCAAGGTCATGAAGTTTTTATTCATCGCAATAACTTTAGAGAACGTTTAAGAATTGGTGAACGTATAGATGTTGATATCATTATAAAAAATGATACCAATTATTCAGGTAAATTGATTGAACAAAAAGAAATTGTAATGGATGAAGATGCTGAAATCATTTTGAATTATTTAAAGAAGAATGATGGTGTGATGAAATTCACAGATAAATCAGATCCGGAAATTATTTCACAAGTATTTCATATGTCTAAATCAGCGTTTAAACGTGCATTGGGAAGATTGTATAAAGATAAAAGAGTTGAATTAGCAAAAACTCAAACTAAATTAAAATAAAGGTGATTTTATGGGAAGAGCACATGAAGTAAGAAAAAATGCAATGGAGAAAACCAGTAAACAAAAATCAAAAGTGTATTCTAAATTTGGAAAAGAAATTTATATGGCTGCTAAAAACGGTGGACCAGACTTAGATTCAAATTTAGAATTGAAGCGTTTGGTTGAAAGAGCCAAACAAAACCAAGTTCCAGCACATGTCATAGAAAAAAACATTGAAAAATCTCAAAATGTTGGTGGCGAAGATTATTTTCCAGTTCGTTATGAAGGCTATGGACCTGGAGGTTCAACAATAATTGTTGAAGGTATTTCAGACAATGTCAATAGAACGGTTTCTGAAGTAAGAAATTGTTTTACAAAAACAGGTGGAAATATGGGCGTTCAAGGATCAGTGACTTATATGTATCAATATGTGTCATATATTGAATTCTCTGGTTTAACAGAAGATGAAAGCTTAGAAGCGTTAATGATGGCTGAAGTGGATGTCTTAGATATTAAATCAGATGAGGATATCATTATTGTCATTGGCGAATCAAGTGCTTTGGATGATATGAAAGATGCTATAAAAGAAGCGGGTACTGATTTAGAGTTTTTCAGAGATGAAGTGATTTGGTTGCCAAGCAATTATATTACTTTAGAGGAAGAAGATCTTAACCGTTTTAAACGTTTCTTAGAACTTACTGAAGATGTAGAAGATGTTCAGGACGTTTATCATAATGTGAAGTTTGAAGAAGAGGAAGTATAATGAATTTACCAAATAAATTAACAATGAGCCGCATGGCTTTGATTATTTTATTTCTAATGATTTATTTTTTGCGTTCATATGTAGGCAGTGCCTATATATATATTCTAGGCGCTATTTTCTTAGTTGCATCCATTACAGATTTCTTTGATGGATACATTGCAAGAAAATATAACTTAGTCACAACCTTTGGAAAATTTATTGACCCATTGGCAGATAAATTGCTTGTGATATCAGCGCTATTTGTTTTAAGTGATATTCACGCTGTGAGTGGTTTCACATTAAGTTTCTGGATGCCTTTTTGGGTGGTATTGATTATAGTTGTCAGAGAATTAATGGTGACATCAATCAGATTAGTGGCTTTAGGCGATGGGAAAATCGTGGCTGCGAGTCATTTAGGAAAATATAAAACATTTGCGACAATGACGATGATTACTTATTATTTTTTCTTAATGCCAATTGACACATCCATCATCCAATATATTGGTATTGCTTTGGTTGGAATCTCTTTATTACTAACGATTATCTCAGGAATAGATTACTTTGTAAAAAATAAATCAATTATTGTTAAATCAATTTAAAGAATAAGAGAAGCCTGGTTGTAGTATATAAGTAGGCTAGGAGGAATTTATGGAAGATAAAACAAGAAAAAAAAATTTAGACGCCGCAATTAAGAATATTGAAAAAGAATATGGTAAAGGATCAGTTATGATTTTAGGTGATAACGACATCATGAATGTTGAAACCATTTCTACTGGTTCACTTGCTATAGACCGTGCCTTAGGAGTATTTGGTTATCCTAGAGGCCGTATTATTGAAATTTATGGACCTGAATCAAGTGGTAAAACAACCGTTGCATTACATGCTATTGCTGAAACACAAAAATCAGGCGGATATGCAGCATTTATTGACGCTGAGCATGCATTAGATGCACAGTATGCAAAAAGATTAGGTGTTAATATTGATGATTTAATCTTATCCCAACCAGATACAGGAGAACAAGCCTTAGAAATTGCTGAAGCGTTAATTCGTTCAAATGCTGTGGATATGGTTGTTATTGACTCAGTAGCTGCTTTGGTACCTGAAGCTGAAATTAGAGGCGAAATGGGAGATTCTCATATTGGTTTACAAGCAAGATTGATGTCTCAAGCAATGCGTAAGTTATCAGGTGCATTATCAAAAAGTAAATGTATTGCGGTATTTATTAACCAGATTAGAGAAAAAGTGGGTGTCATGTTCGGTAATCCTGAAGTCACACCAGGTGGACGTGCACTTAAGTTCTATGCATCAATTCGTTTAGAAATTAGACGTGGTCAGTTGATTAAAGATGGTACTGAGTCTAAAGGTGTTCAAGCAAAAGTTAAAGTCGTTAAAAATAAAGTGGCTTCCCCATTCAAAACAACTGTAGTGGATATCATCTTTGGTAGGGGATTGTCTAAAACAGGTGAAATTGTTGATATTGGCTCAGAAATGGAAATTATCAAAAAGAGCGGTGCTTGGTATTCATACAATGATAATAAACTAGGACAAGGTAGAGAAAATACTAAAACTTATCTTGATGAAAATCCAGATTTATACAAAGAGATTTTAGATAAAATCATGGTAAAACTTCATTCAGATCAAGCTGATTCTTTAAAATAAAACTAAAAGTGCTTCGGCACTTTTTTTTATTTTTTTAAATTGAGGAAACCTTTTGACTAAGCGTATCATTTACTATATAATAGAGTAGACAAATTGTTTATTAATTGAAATGATAATAGATACAATTTAATCAAAAAAAGAAGGAGATAATAATATGCCAGATCTATTTATTGTTATTATTTCCAGTTTATTAGGTTTAATTTTTGGTGGCCTTGTAGGATTCATTATCAGAGTAGCTGTTGTAGAAAAAGGTTTTCAAACGGCTAAGAATGAGTCTCAAGCAATGATTGACCAAGGAACTTTACAAGCGGATAGAATAAAAAAAGAGAAATTATTAGAAGCTAGACAAGAGATTCATAATCTAAATTTAGAAAACGACAAATTATTGAAAGAAAAGCGAGAAATTGTCGCTGTTCTTGAAAATAAAGCACATCAAAGAGAAGAAATGGCAGAACGTAGAACTGCTAATTTAGACAAACGTGAATTGAATTTAGACAGAAAAGAAGAAAATTTAGAAACTAAGAAATCCGCTCTTGAAGAAAAAGACCTTGAATTGGAAAAAATAATCAAAGAACAAAACGAAAAACTTTATCAAGTTGCAAATTTATCAAATGAACAAGCAAAAGATATTATCTTAGAACGTGTTAAAGATGACATGAGTAAAGAAATTGATTTCTTTATTAGAGATGAAGAAGAAAAAGCTAAAAACGAAGCTCAAAAACGAGCGAGAGAAATTATTACAAATGCAATACACAAACTTGCACAAGATGTCACAGCTGAAACCACTGTTTCTGTTGTGAATCTACCGAACGATGAAATGAAAGGTAGAATTATTGGTAGAGAGGGACGAAACATTAGAACCTTAGAAGCCTTGACTGGTGTCGATTTAATTATTGACGACACACCAGAAGCTGTCGTGTTATCTGGATTTGATCCGATAAGACGTGAAATTGCTAAAAGAGCTTTAGAAGCCTTAATTGCAGATGGACGAATTCATCCAGCAAGAATCGAAGAAATGGTTGAAAAAACGAGAGTTGAAGTTGACCAATTTATTCGCGACAAAGGTGATGAAGCAGTATTTGAATGTGGTATTGGCCGCGTTCATCCAGACTTAACAAAATTAATTGGACGTATGCACTTTAGAAGTTCATATGGACAAAATGCTTTAAAACATTCTATGGAAACATCTTTCTTAGCTGGTAAAATGGCTGTAGAACTTGGTGAAAATGAAACACTTGCAAAACGTGCAGGATTGTTACATGACATCGGAAAAGCTGTTGACCATGAAATGGAAGGATCACATGTAGAAATTGGTCTTTCTATCGCAAGAAAATATAATGAACCACAAGCAGTTTTAGATGCAATTTCATCACATCATGGTGATCATGAAGCAAAAACTGTTATTGGTGTTTTAGTCGCTGCTGCAGATGCATTGTCAGCTGCTAGACCTGGAGCTAGATCGGAGTCTTTAGAAAACTATATTAATCGTCTAACACAATTAGAAGAAATTTCTTCTAATGTCAAAGGGGTTGAACAAGCCTTTGCGATTCAAGCTGGACGTGAAGTACGTGTTATCGTTAAACCTAACGAAGTTAATGACGATCGTGCTCATATAGTTGCAAAAGAAATTAAAAACGAAATTGAGGCGAAGCTAAGCTATCCAGGAACAATCAAAGTGACGGTTATTAGAGAAACCAGAGCTGAAGACATAGCTAAATAAACAACTTAGCCTTCCTTAAACGGAAGGCTATCTTTATGGAGAATATATGGAATACTTTGATTTATATGATAAAAAAGGATTAAAACTAAATAAGACTATGCCAAGAGGAACATCAAACTTGCCTGGTGAGTATCATCGTGTTGTTCATATCTGGATTATGAATTCCAAGAATGAATATCTAATTCAACAAAGGAATAAATCAACAGATACTTATCCCTATCAATGGGCACCAACTGCTGGAGCGGTTCAAGCCGGAGAAGTTTCTTTACAAGCCGCTATAAGAGAAACGAAGGAAGAAATCGGATTGGTCTTAAAAGAATCAGAATTAAAACTTATAGATTCATTTTATATAGACGATTCATATGCGAATTACATCATAGATATGTACTTGGCAAAAAATGAAGTCAACTTAGAATCTTTAACCATAGAAAAAAAAGAAGTAAAAGCTGTTAAATTAGCAACAAAAAATGTTATTATTGAATTATTAGAACAAAATCAATTTTGGAATTATCATGAACTAAATACAGATTTAGATTATTTTGAATTACTAGAAAAGAGACAACAATGAAAGTATTATTTATCGGAGACATTTATATGGAATTGGGGCAAAAGGCATTTAATAAATACTTTTTGTCTGTTAAGAATGAACATAAGCCGCATTTCATCATTGTTAATGGTGAAAATATTGAAAAAGGCAATGGGCTAAGTAAAGAGATTTATAAAGAATATCTTGAACAGGGTGTGAATGTTTTTACACTTGGTAACCATGCGTTTTCAAGAAGAGATGCAAGAGAAGTTCTTGATTTACCATATGTCACAAGACCTGCTAATTATGGATTAGGCACAATGGGTAAAGAATGGGTGGAATACAATTACAATGGACAAAAAATTGTTGTGATTAATTTATTAGGACGCGTCTTTATGAGAGATCCAATTGATAATCCATTTACCAAAGCAGATGAGATATTAAAGAAAGTCACTGCGGATTATGTGATTGTGGATTTTCATGCAGAAGCAACGTCTGAAAAATATGCACTTGCACATTATTTAGATGGTAGAGTTGATGCCATTATTGGCACACATACACATGTACCTACTGCTGATAATATGGTATTACCAAAAGGCACGTTATTCCAATCAGATGTGGGCATGACCGGGGCTAAATATTCTATTATTGGTGGCGAAGTTGCTCAGGGAATTCGTAAGTTTATTTCAGGTGTCCCTGAAAGAGTTAAACCAGAAATTAATTCAGTATTACAGTTTAATGCATGTATACTCGATTTAGATAATAAAACAATCGAACGTATAAACATATATGAGGAGTGAAACTATGGATAAATTACACAAACCAGATCTTAAACAAGCTAGAAAAAGATCTAAAGATGATATACAAACAAAAGAATATCAACATTCAGAAATTATCAACCTTGGTAAAGGTAAAAAGTATTTAATCCAAACCCATGGTTGTCAAGCCAATGAGGCAGATACAGAAGTCTTATCAGGTTTATTAGAGGAACAAGCTTTTATAAAATCAAATTCTATTGAAGAAACCGATGTGTTAATCATCAATACTTGCGCGATCAGAGAAAACGCAGAAAACAAAGTTTTTGGTGAATTGGGACGTTTAAAAAGTTATAAGAAAGTCAATCCAGATTTAATCATCGCCGTTGCGGGATGTATGCCACAAGAAGAAGATGTTGTTGAGAGAATCTTAAAGAAATATCAACATGTTGATATTGTCTTTGGAACTCATAATGTCAACAAATTCATCGAATATTTACATTATGTGATGGTGGAAAAGAAAAGGTTAATTGAAGTCTATTCTAAAGAAGGAGACATCATAGAAAATTTACCTCAAGCGAGAGATCATCGCTTTAAAGCTTGGGTCAATATTATGTTTGGTTGTGATGAATTTTGCACATATTGTATTGTTCCATACACAAGAGGAAAAGAAAGATCAAGACAAAAAGATTACATCATAAGAGAAGTCAAAGCCCTGTTAAATAATGGATATAAAGAAATAACCTTACTTGGACAAAATGTAAATTCTTATGGTTTAGATTTTAAAGATTCTAATTATAGTTTTGCCAATCTTTTAGAAGATTTAGCCAAACTTGATATTCCAAGAATTAAGTTTACAACATCTCATCCAAAAGATTTTTCTGATGATATTATTGAAATTGTCGCAAAATATGATAACATCATACCGTTTATTCATTTACCAGTACAATCTGGATCAAATACAGTTCTTAAAAAAATGAATCGTAAATATACCAAAGAAGACTATTTAACGTTGGTTGATAAAATCTATGATAAAATCCCTAATATTTCATTAACAACTGATATTATTGTTGGATTTCCAACAGAAACTGAGGAAGATTTCTTAGAAACATTAGATTTGGTAAGAAAATCTAAGTTTGAAGGCGCTTATACATTTGTCTATTCACCAAGAAAAGGCACACCAGCTGCGAGTTATGAAAATAACATCTCAAAAGAAGAGGCAAAATCAAGGTTACACCGTCTTAATGAACTAGTGAATGAAGGTTATAGAAGAGGCAATAAACGATTTGAACATGAAACCGTTAAGGTGCTTGTTGAAGGTCCTTCAAAAACAAAATCAGATGTTTTATCTGGATATACTGAAAATAATAAACTCGTTAATTTTAAAGGTGATTCTTCAATCATCGGCGAAATTGTTGAAGTTTATATTGAAGAAGCAAAAACCTGGAGTTTGTATGGTATGATTAAATAATTGTAAAAATATATGGAAATCGCTAAAAATATGTCTCAAACTATTGAAAATAATATATTTATGGTGTAAAATTAACTTATAATATAAAAAAAAGGGTGGTATTATGAGTAAATTTAAAGAAAACCAAGAGTTTTTTGATTTTTCAGTTAACATGGTTGTAGTTCCAATCAAAGATATTGTCGATAGAATGATCGAACACCACGTCAAATTACCACTTTTTGTTTATCGTTTCTTATTGAAAGAAACGATAAGAGACGAAGTCTTTGAACCAAAACGTTTTGAAACTTATACAGATGAGTTACAATACCGTTTAAGGAATTATGATTCACATTCAATTTTTCTATTGGAAAAATTGATTCATCAGTATGATATTAACTTTGAATTATCTAAATTTAAAGAAATGTTATTTAACTTCTTATATTTAAACATTGAAACAACTGGGATAGATCGTTCATTTTTTGATCAAATTATTGAATTGAAAGATCAATATGAACTAGAAGTTGAAAACATTAGTTATGATACGTTTTATCATACGTTAGAACCTGCCTTGTATCTAACAACGGGATATATTGATGGTTTAAGAGAAAACAAATGGACAGATGAAACTTTATCATCACATACTTTGGGCGATTTAAAAGCTTTAGGACAAAAATATGATATTAAAGTGCCTAGACGCATTAACAAAAGTCGATTAATAGAAATATTAGCTGCTAAACTAAAATTAACAGATAAAGAAATTGAAAGTTTAAGTAAAAAGAGCATTCTTGATATTGAAATATATGCCAAGGAAAAAGACTTTAGAATTTCAACAGACCTAAAAAAACGTGATATGTTAGAGTTTATTAAATTTTCTTTGGGTATGTATCATAAAAACATACCAACAGATGACTTTTACTATGACATTCCGATTAATCAATTAGATGAGTCACTTGAAGAAGACATTGAAGAAGAAATTTCTGAACCACAAGTCGAAGAACAACCTAAAAAGATTGATCGAGAAGTTGAAGAAGAAATAGAAATTGAAGAAATTGAAGACATTGAAGAAGTCGAAGAAACCGAAGAAATTGAAGAACAACCAGAAAAGATTAAAACAGTTAAAAAACCGAAACCAATCATGGTTGAAGAAGATGACGAAGATTATTCACCAACTGAAATGAGCGATAGCGAATTATTAACTGAAGAAGAGAAAGAATTACTTGATGAAAAAATCGCTTATATTATTCGTAAATATCACAAAAAGAAAAAACGTAGAAAAGTATTGAAATTCATTTTCTTAACTTTATTTGTTTTAATCGTGGCTTTTGCAGCTTACTCATATATTCATTTCCATTACATTACAGATGGAGAACTCCCTTTTAATATCCCATTATTTTGGAAATAAAACTTAGAAGGAGTAGCACTTGAAAATAGATAAACCAGACACATACACACCAATGATGCAACAATATCTTAAAATAAAAAAAGACTATAGCGATTATATAGTCTTTTTTCGACTAGGAGATTTCTATGAAATGTTCTTTCAAGATGCAATTGTTGCCTCAAAAGAATTAGAAATTGTTTTAACAGGAAGAGATGCTGGCGCAGAAGAAAGAGTGCCAATGTGTGGCATTCCTTATCATTCAGCCAGTACATATTTAGAAAAGCTTGTCAACAAAGGTTACAAAGTAGCGATTGCTGAACAAACCACTGAAGCGACAAAAGGCAAGAGCATTGTAGAAAGAGATGTTGTTAAACTGATTACTCCAGGCACAGTCATTGAAGAAGGCTTAGTGAATCAAAAAGATAATAACTACATTGTATCCATCAGTGAAAGCAAAGATGGTTATATTTTGGCTTACTCTGATTTAACAACTGGAGAAAACTTTTTACAAATCGTCCCTGATGATATTGAAATTCTTTTTAATGAAATTTTAAGTTTAAATGTCAAAGAAGTTGTTGTTGATGAGAAATTCACCAACAAACAAATTCACCATTATTTAAACAACTATCAATTAACCATCTCAGTTGAAACCAATACTGATTTAAAATCATATTATAAATCGCTGGTATCAGAAGTTTATGACAAGCACCTACTAAAAGCATTTGCAAGGTTAATTAATTATTTAGAGAAAACTCAGAAAAAAGAATTGATGCATTTACAAAAAGTTGAAGTCTTTTCATCACAGTCATATTTAAGAATAGATAATAATTCTAAAATGAATTTAGAATTAACCAAAACCATGATGTCTAAATCAGAAAAATCAACTTTATTTTGGTTATTGGATGAATGTAAGACAGCCATGGGCTCTAGATATTTAAAGCAAAATATTCAAAGACCGTTAATTGATAAGTCTTTAATTAATAAAAGATACACTTTTGTCGAAGCTTTAAATGAACATTTCATTGAAAAAGATGACATTATCCAATCTCTAAAAAAAGTCTATGACTTAGAAAGAATTGTTGGGAGATTGTCTTTTGGTAATTGTAATGCTAAAGACTTAGTAAATTTAAAAAATTCATTATCAACTGTTCCCATCATTAAAGACAATTTAAGTAAATTAAATAATCAATATGCCAATCAAATTATTGAAGACATGCCAGAATTATCAAACGTTGTTGATATGATTGATAACGCCATCATTGATCAACCACCACTAACCATTAAAGAAGGTGGCTTTATTAAAGATGGTTTTTCTGAAGAGTTAGATGAAATTAAAAATATTTCAAGCAATGCCAAAGCTTGGTTAGATGGCTTTGTTAAAAGAGAAAGAGAAAAAACAGGTATTAAGAATTTAAAAGTTGGTTTTAATCGTGTCTTTGGATATTATATTGAAATATCAAAAGGACAAATTAATGCAGTTAAAGATGAATTTGGTTATGATAGAAAACAAACACTAACCAATTCAGAACGCTATATTACTGAAGAATTAAAAAATAAAGAATCTATTATTTTAGGATCTAAAGAAAAAATTGAACAACTCGAATATGAATTATTTGTAACAATCAGAGATGATGTTCAAAAAGAAACAGTGGCTTTACAAAAACTTGCTAGACATATTGCTTTAATTGATATGTTGATTGCTTTTTCTAAAGTCTCTATGGAAAGACGTTTTATTAAACCAGAGATTATTGATGAAAAACGTTTAGAGATTATTGATGGAAGACACCCTGTTGTTGAAGCGATATCAGAAGAGGTATTTATTGAAAATTCTATCAATATGGATACATTAAATAATATTCTTTTAATTACCGGGCCTAATATGAGTGGTAAATCAACTTATATGAGACAAGTGGCTTTAACGATTATCATGGCACAAATGGGCTGTTTCGTTCCAGCTAAATCTGCGAAGTTATTCATTGTTGATCAAATCTTTACCCGCATTGGTGCGAGTGATGATTTAAGCACTGGACAATCAACATTTATGGTTGAAATGAATGAAGTCAATTATGCCTTAAGAAATGCCACAAAAGACTCATTGATTCTCTTTGATGAAATCGGTCGAGGGACAGCCACATATGATGGTATGGCATTGGCACAAGCCATTATTGAATATTGTCATCATAAATTAAAAGCTAAAATATTATTTTCGACACATTACCATGAATTAACCCATTTAGAAGATGGTTTAAGTTCATTAAGAAATGTACATGTTAAAGCCAAAGAAGAAAAAGGCGATATTGTCTTTTTACATAAAGTGGTGGATGGGCCAACAGATCGATCTTATGGAATCCATGTCGCTAAGTTAGCAAAAATGCCACAAGTGGTGATTGATAGAGCCAATGATATTCTTCATGAATTGGAGAAGAATCATGGTTACAATGTTATTAAACCACAAACGATTGATTTGTTTAATTATATGGAAAGCATCCAAAAAGATGTAGAAGATGAAGAAAAATACTCATCAATCATTGACCAAATAAAATCAGTTGATATTTTAGACATTACACCATTGAACGCCATGACGATATTAAATGATTTAATTGAAGCAATTAAACAAATAGATAAGAAGGATAGTTAATGGGTATAATTAAGAAACTTGATCCAATCATTGCCAATAAAATAGCGGCTGGTGAAGTCATTGAGAAGTTAGCAAATGTGGTTAAGGAATTGGTTGAAAATGCAATCGATGCTAATGCTAAGCACATTGATGTGGAACTTCTTGATTCAGGATTAAAGATGATTAGAGTCATTGATGATGGCGACGGAATGGAAGAAGATGATATTCTTCAAGCCTTTGAAAGACATGCCACATCAAAAATCATCTCAGTGAATGATTTGTTTAGAATCACATCACTTGGATTTAGAGGTGAAGCAATACCTTCAATTGCCTCTATTTCAAAAATGTCCATCACCAGCAATCAAAACACCCAGGCTGAATGCGTGGTTTTTGACAATGGAAAATTTGTTAAAAAGACAGATGGCCATTTAAATCAAGGAACAAAAGTTGAAGTTGAAAAAATCTTTTATTATACGCCTGCTAGATTTAAATACTTAAAATCTGAACATTATGAGTTGGCGATGATACAAAATCTTATTCACCAGTTTGCACTGTCTTATCCAAGTATTTCTTTTAAACTCACCAATAATCAAAAACATCTTTTTGTATCAAGTGGTGATGGTAATGTTTTAAATCTCTTGGCACAAATGTATGGTGCGAATGTTGGAAGAGCTTTATTTACCTTCAAAGGTGAGTCTAGAGATTATAAAATACATGGGTTAACCTCTAAACCAGTGATTAATCGTTCAAATAAAAACTATATTCATATTATTGTTAATCACCGTGTGATTCAAGACACTGAGATTGTGAGAGCAATCTTGGAAAGTTATGATCAAATGATACCTAAACAAAGGTATCCAATTACAGCCTTATACATTGACGTTGATCCTTTGTTAATTGATGTCAATGTTCATCCAAGAAAACAAGAAATCAAGTTCTCTGAAAAGAAACTTTTACTTGAACTGATTAAAAATACTATCGAAAAAGAAGTGAAAGATAAACCAATTTATCAGACTGTTGAAAAAAACGAAAAACAAACTTCAATGTCTTTTCATGAAGAAGAGAAAACTTATGAAGATGATGAAGAAATTAAAAACGAAACCAATTATAAAGAAACAAAAGAAGACAATAAAGTAGAGAAAACGAAAAAGACAATCATTCCTGATTTATTCTATATTGGACAATATTCAGGTACGTATTTAATTTATCAAAATGATCATGGATTATTTTTAGTCGATCAACACGCAGCCGCTGAAAGAATCAGATATGAACGATATATTCAAGAGATGCAAGTCCATAATCAAGCATATAAAAATACTTTAGTGCCTTTACAAATGGATTATTCAAGCGATGTTTTACAGATTGTAAAAAACTATCAAAAAGACATTGAAGATATTGGCATAAATTTAGAATTTCACGACAATTATATCTTAGTTAAAGAAGTGCCATATTGGTTCCCCGAAGGATATGATGATGTTTATATGGAAGCCATTGTTGATAGTTTCTTAGAGGAAAGACCAACCTCTAAAAAGCAATTAGTTGATGACTTAGCAATTCTATTGGCGTGTAAGCACTCTTTAAAAGCCAATCATTATATTACTGAAAAAGAAGCTAACCACTTAATTGAAGATTTAAGAACATGTGAAAGGCCCTATACTTGTCCTCATGGTCGTCCAATCATTGTAAAGATTGAACATCAACGGATAGAGCATTGGTTTAACAGGGTGATATAAATGGATTTAATTGTGATTGTTGGGCCAACCGCAGTTGGTAAAACTAAATTATCTATTGAAGTAACAAAAGCATTCGATGGAGAGATTATTTCTGGAGATGCTATGCAATTTTATAAGGGTTTAGACATTGGCACTGCGAAAGCTTCAAAAGCAGAACAAACTCAAGTCAAGCATCATTTGTTAGATATTCTTGAACCGACTGAATCATTTTCAGTGGTTGAATATCAAAAACTTGTCAGAGAAAAAATAACTGAAATTAAACTTAAAAATAAAACACCAATTTTAGTCGGTGGTTCGGGTTTATATGTACAATCCATCATTGAAGATTATCAGTTTAAAGGCGCTAAAAGAGATAAAGACAATGATTATCTAAACATGTCTTTAGATCTTTTACAAAATAAACTTAAACAGAAAAACCCAAAACTTTACGAACAGATTGATATCGAAAACAAAAGAAGAGTGATTAGAGCTTTAGAAAAAGATGACGATGACATACAAGTTGAACGTAAACCTTACTATGATAACTATTACATTATTGGTTTAAATACCAATAGAGAAAAACTATATGAACGCATTAACAATAGGGTTGATGATATGATTAAATCAGGTTTAATTGATGAAGTGAAAACACTTTATGATCAAAATATTCGCAGCCAAAGTATTAAAGCGATAGGTTATAAGGAATTATATCAATACTTTGATGGTGATATTTCTTTAGATGAATCGATTCGTTTAATCAAAAGAAATTCAAGACGATATGCTAAAAGACAATTGACTTGGTTTCGTAATAAAATGAATGTAGAATGGTTTGAAAGTCATATAGAGAATTTTAATCAAACAATTGATGAAGTTATGAAGCAAATAAAAAAGAAGCTTAATCAATAAGCTTCTCATTTATTTTTTAGGATCACATTTATTTTTTAGGATAAGGCCAGTCATCTAATCCACCTTTTAATACATAAACTGGATGATAACCTTTTTTCATTAACTTTTTACCAACTTTTTTGACCAAGCCATTGTCAGAATCACCATATAAAAATATAGGTTGATCTGCCCTGATTAAATATAAGTTTTGGAAAACATTTTTTTTTGGATAATTACGACTACCATTAATCTTCTCTTTTTGATAATCTTCATCCGAACGAATATCAATTAATTGACCACGCCTCATATTTTTTCTGAATTCATCGGCTTCTAAATAAAGTATGCCACCATTTGGCTTTTTATTTCTTGCATAAGCAATCAAAAAACCAAGTGAAAGTCCTAAGACTATTGGAAAAATCCAATCATTTATTGCTAATATCATATAATTCACCTCTTTTAATCAACTAATATTATAGTAGAAGTGAAAACTATTGTCAATAAAGCGATTTTATATTATAATAACTCTGTTAGATATTTTTTTGAAAGGAGTAAAATAATAAATTAAATTTATTATTGATATTTATGATTACAACAAACGATTTTAAAACAGGAATTACCATTGAATACGATGGAGACATCTATCAAGTGATAGAGTTTCAACATGTTAAACCAGGTAAAGGCAGTGCTTTTGTACGTACTAAATTGCGTAACCTTAGAACTCAATCAATGATTGACAAGACTTTTAACTCGGGCATTAAGATGGAAACAGCAATGATTGAGAAAAATCCTATGCAATATTTATATAAAAATGGTGAAATTCATGTGTTCATGAATAATGACACATATGAACAATTAGAATTACACGAATCTCAATTGGGAAATAAATTAAGCTTTATCAACGAAGGCGATGAAATTAAAATTATTTCCTTCGGTGAAGAAATACTTGGAATTGAATTACCAGATAAAGTTGTTTTAGAGATTGTTCAAACAGCTGGTGGCGTAAAAGGTAATACAGCGTCTAATGCAACAAAAGAAGCTGTAACCAATACTGGTTTAACATTATCAGTACCACTATTTATTAACGAAGGCGACAAAGTTGTTGTCTCAACAGATTCAGGTAAGTATGATACACGTTATAAAGAATAAAAGGATGTGATTTTTTTGGAAGTTAGTCAGATGTGGCTAGTTCTACAGGCACAAGTTAATATATCAGTGATTTTTGTGATGCTTGTGTTAATTATGGTTTCGGCGTTTTTTTCATCGACTGAAACTGCCTATTCCTCCGTTGGGAGACTTAGATTAAAAACCCTGGTAGAACTTAGAAAACCAGGTTCAAAAAAAGCGTTATGGATCGTCGATAATTTCGATAAAACCTTGACCACTTTACTGGTTGGTAATAACCTTGCCAATATCAGTTTGGCAACTGTGTCAGTGATATTTTTTAGTGACTTATTTATTGGTATTACAGATGCAAGTACAAAACAAACTGTTGTCGCTTTAATGAATACCGGTGTAATGACCATTATTATTTTAATTTTTGGGGAAATTATTCCTAAAAGTTTAGCAAAAAGTAATGCTGAGAAATTCTCATTGAGAATGTCTAAGTTTATTTTTCTGTTGATTAAATTAATGATACCTCTCACTTATTTATTTATTATATTGAATAGAAAAGTGACCACTCGTATACAACCCGATAAACGTATTAGTGTAACTGAGAGTGACTTAGAGACCATTATTGATACAATGGAAGAAGAAGGCGCTATTCAAATGGGCGAAGCGGATATGTTACAGTCTGTTTTAGAATTATCGGATATTAATGTTGAAGAAATTATGACGCCACGTGTGGACATGGTTGCGATTGAAGTGAATCAACCAGTCAAAGAAATTAAGGCTATGTTCTTTAAGAATAAATTTTCAAGAATACCAGTTTATGATGAACATATAGATAATATCATCGGTGTTTTGTCTGAACGGGACTTCTATACAAAAATTCTCAAGAAACAAGTGGTTAATCTAAGAAGAATGGTAAGGCCAGCTTTATTTATACCAACTTCATCTAAAGTCGATAGTTTAATTTCATTATTACAAAATAAAAATACACATTTAGCGATTGTTGTCGATGAATATGGTGGCGTTGATGGTATTGTAACCATGGAAGACGCGTTAGAAGAATTGGTAGGAGAGATTTATGACGAACATGACGATGTCATTGAAACCATCACCAAAAAAGACAATTACAATTATTTAATCAACGCTGACTTTGATTTAGAAGATTTATTCGAGGACTTAAATCTTGGTAAACCTCCTGTCTCAGATTCAACTTCTGTGGGCGGTTGGTTGTTTGAAATGTTCCAAGACATACCTGAAATCGATGAAGAAATTGAATATGAAGTCAAATATAATCAAGAATATGATGAATTAAGTGAGTTAATTAATGAAGACAAAGCAACGCTCATCTTCAAAATACTTAAAGTTAAAAAGAGACGGATTAAATCCGTATTAATGAGCATCAAAGTTGAGGATTCTGGAGAATTATAGATATCCTCGCTTTTTTTTCAGAAAGGAGACAGTATGGAAAGATTACAAAAAATTATACAAAAAGCTGGATTGGCCTCTAGAAGAAAAGCAGAAGATATGATTACTGAGGGTCGCGTTAAAGTTAATGGAGAAGTTGTGACTGAACTTGGTTCAAAAGCAAGTTTTTCTGACGATATTATGGTTGATGGAAAACGCATTAAAAAAGAAGATAAAGTTTATTATGTACTTTATAAACCTGAAGGTTATATTTCAGCCGTGACTGATCAATATAATCGTCGAACTGTGACTGATTTAATTCCAGTAAAAGAAAAGATATTTCCAATCGGCAGATTGGATTATGATACATCAGGATTATTGATTTTAACCAATGATGGTGATTTTACCAATCAGATGATTCATCCTAAATATATGATAGAAAAAGAATATTATGTAAGAGTCAAAGGGTTATTAAGAAGAGAATCATCAATAAAACTTGCAAGAGGTATTGAATATGAAGGCATTAAAGCAATGCCTGCTAAAGTATACAATGTCGAATATGATGATAATAAGGAAACATCGTTTTTGAATATTGTCATTACTGAGGGTAAATACCATCAAGTAAAAAAAATGTTTGAATCACTGGGACATGAAGTTGTAAAGTTAAAACGCATACGTTTTGGTTCTGTGACATTAGATGGCTTAACAAAGGGCGAATATAGAATCTTAAAACCTCATGAAATAAAAACTTTATACAACCTTTCTAAAAATGGCTAAAAAATAAAAAAAACTAGTGATTTAATGTGGTCATATTTTTAAAATATGATATAATGTTTAAGGTTAAGGAGGTTTCAATGAGTTATCATGCGTTAGCGATTGATGGACCAGCTGGTGCTGGTAAGTCAACCATAGCCAAATTGCTTGCTAAAAAACTGAATTACATATATATTGATACTGGCGCAATGTATCGTGCAACGACTTATAAAGCTCTGAGCCTTGATGTTGATTTAGAGGATCCAAATGATTTTTATTTTTTAGATGACACTGAATTCATCTTTAATAATGGTGAACTTTATATGGACGGTGTCAATATGACGAGTTTAAACCGCTCAAAACCTGTTGCAGACAATGTATCACTTGTGGCTTCTCACATTCCTGTGAGAAATAAACTTGTATCACTTCAACAAGAGATTGCTATAGGCAATGATGTTGTGATGGATGGTAGAGACATTGGGACAGTGGTATTGAAAAACGCTAATTTAAAAGTGTTTTTAACAGCGACAGTTTCTGTAAGAGCAAAAAGACGCTATGAAGAATTAAAAAACATAGGTAGAAATATTACTTTAGAAGATATAGAAGAAGAAATTAAAAAAAGAGATTTATACGATTCAAGTAGGGATTACAACCCTTTAAAAAAAGCATATGATGCGATTGAAATCGATACTTCGGATAAAGATATTATCCAAGTGGTTGATTTGCTATATAAAAAATACATTAAGATAATAAATGAAGGAGAGTTATAATATGACGGACAAACAAACACCAGAGTACACAAGTCCTACAAAACCAAGACCTAGATCGGTTGTAACTGGTAAGGTAATACGAGTGACTGATGAAGAGGTATTAGTAGACATTGGTTATGTCACAGAAGGCGTGATTTACAAAAGTCATCTTTCTTTAGACAAAATCGAGAGTGCTAAAGAAACAATTAAAGAAGGGGATGACATCAAAGTTAAAGTTGTAAAATACAGCGAAAACAAAGATGGTACATCGGTTCCTCTTTTATCTAGATTAGATATCTTGAAAACTGAACTAAAATTAGAAAATTTAGAAGAACTAGAAGTCAATAAACAATATGATTTCAAAGTTAAAAAAGCTGTTAAAGGTGGTTTGTTATTAGACTATCAAGGATTAGAAGCATTCTTACCTGAAAGTTTAATCTTCTTAAGAGAAGAAAACGAACAAAAAGAAAATCTTGTTGGTAAAACCATTAAAGCTGAATTAATAGAGAAAAAAACAGATGGTAGAAACATTAATTTAATTGCCAATCGAAAACAAGTGGCTTATGAAGAAAAAAAAGAAGCTATTGCTTCTGAGTTAGATAACTTAAAAGAAGGTCAAGTTGTTAACGTTAAAATTGAACGTATTAAAGATTTCGGTGCTTTTGCTAAAATTACTGATCATATTGATGGTTTAATTCATATTTCTGAGATTTCTCATTACCATGTAAAAGATATTACGGAATATATTAATGAAAGCGATGAAATTGACGTTAAAATCATTAAAATCAAAGGCAAAAAAGTCAGTTTATCTATTAAAGCTTTAACACCAACGCCATGGGAACAATTCATTGAAAACCATAATGTTGGCGATAAAGTAGATGGTAAAATTGTACGTAAAATGCAATTTGGTATGTTATTAGAAGTAGAGAAAGAAGTTGTTGGATTATTAAACCGTTTTGATTATTCATGGAATCCTAATGAAAATCTTGCTGGTGATGTTGAAGTTGAGGATACTTTAGAAGTAGAAATCACTTCAATTAATAAAAAGAAAAAACAATTCTCTGTGTCTAAGAAACATTTAAAATATAACCCTTGGGCAGATTTAAAACTAAACAAAGGTGATTTAGTTTCAGCTGAAGTTATTCGTTTAGAAGATAACGGCGCAATTGTAAAAGTTGAAGAAGTTGAAGGATTCTTGCCAATTGGTGAAGTATCTTCAGAACATATTTCTAATTTAGAAAACGAATTAAAAGAAGAAGACATCATTACAGTTGAAGTCACAGACTTTAACCCTAAAAGATGGCACTTAGCCGTTTCTAAAAAATCAGTTCAAGAGAAAAAAGCACGTGCTGCTTATGAATCTGAATTAAAAGAGAACGTGAGTTCTCATCAATCCTTAGAGGATTTATTTAAAAAATTTAAAAAATAAAGTTAGGTGATGACTATGTTGCCAATCGTCGCAATTGTTGGCCGACCAAATGTTGGGAAATCAACCCTCTTTAATCGTATTGTTGAAAAACGAGTCTCGATTACAGATGATTTACCAGGCGTTACTAGGGACCGTATTTATGCAAAGGCAACCTGGTTAAATAGAGAATTTAGATTAATTGATACAGGGGGCATCGAATTATCCGGTGCGCCTTTTTTAACAGAGATTAAAGCGCAAGCTGAAATCGCTATAGAAGAAGCCGATGTAATTATCTTTGCAGTAGATGCAAAAGATGGTTTATTACCCGGCGATAAAGACATTATGCAAATGCTTTATAATTCTAATAAACCTGTGATTGTTGCCAATAACAAAGTCGATAATCAAAAGTATAAAGATTCTATTTATGATTTTTATGAATTGGGTGCAGATCATGTCTTTAATATATCTAGTGTGCATGGAACTGGTATTGGTGATTTATTAGATGAAATCATTCATCAATTTCCAGATAAAAACGAAGAAGAATACGATGAAACTGATATTAAACTATCGATTATCGGTAGACCTAATGTTGGAAAATCTTCATTAACAAATGCATTATTGGGTTATGATCGTGTCATTGTTTCTGATATTGAAGGTACAACCACGGATTCTGTGGATACAGAGTTTACGCTTGATGATCAAAAATATGTGGTCATTGATACAGCCGGTATGAAAAAACGTGGTAAGATTTATGAGAATCTTGATAAATACGCAAATTTAAGAGCAATGCAAGCGATTGATCGTTCAGATGTGAGTTTACTTGTCTTAGATGCTGAAAGTGGCATTAGACAACTTGATAAAAATATTGCTGGTTACGCCATTGAGAATAAGAAAGCGTTAATTGTTGTCATTAATAAATGGGATGCAATTGAACGTGATCAATACACCATGAAAGAATGGGAAAATAAAATCAGAACTGAATTTAGATTTTTAAAATATATTCCGATTGTTTATCTATCAGCAAAAACAACCGCTAGAATCAAAACAATATTCCCTGTAATTAAAAAGGCTTATGAAAATTATTCTAAACGCGTTTCAACAAGTTTATTAAATGAAACCATCCAAGATGCAATGATCTTAAATCCACCCAAAATGCGTAAACAAAAATTACTAAAAGTTTATTACGCAACTCAAGTAAAAACCAAATGTCCAACATTCGTATTGTTTGTGAATGATACAAAGATTCTTCATTTTTCTTATTATAGGTATTTAGAGAACAAATTGAGGGAACAATTTGACTTTTTTGGTACACCAATTAGTTTAATTTTACGTAATCGTAAGTAAATTTTCACAAATTTCCAATAAATATTTGTTTTTTTGGCCAAATACCTTGTTTTTTAATAATTATTCTTATATAATAGGATTATATTTTAAAAGGAGGAATTTAAATGAATAAATCAGAATTAGTTTCAAGAATCGCAGACTTAGCTGAACTTTCAAAGAAAGATGCTGAAAAAGCATTAAACTCTACAGTGTTGGCTATTGAAGAAGCATTGGTTCAAGGAGAAAAAGTTGTATTAACTGGATTTGGAACATTTAACGTTAAACAAAGAAAAGCTAGAAAAGGGCATGACCCAAGAACTGGTGAAGAAATTCACATTCCAGCTTTAAACGCTCCTACTTTCAAAGCAGGAAAAGTATTAAAAGACAAAGTTAGATAATATAAAAAATTCGCTATGGATTAGTTTCCATAGCCTTTTTTTTACATTTATTTAACATAACATTACATAAACATGATATTTTAAATGTATTTTTTAGTTTAAACTCTACCTGTAAGTTAAATTTTACAGGAAGAGGTAATTTATGAAAAAATTAATATTGGGTTTAACAATGATTGTGGTATTAACATTAGCGGCTTGTTCAAATGCTAGTGGTGAATGGGGTTCATCAAGTAATATTACAGTCTATACACGTGATACATCAAGTGGAACACGTGCAGGATTTATGGGTGGTATTGGATTTGATGAAGCTGCAGAAGATGATAGTCAATTAGTTGATGGCTTTGTTATTAATGATAATACAGGTATCTTAACATCTATGGCAACTGATGAATATGGAATCGGATATATATCTTTATCAAGTCTAGATGATTCCGTTAAGGGATTACAATTTGAAGGTGTTGATCCTACGATTGCAAATGTTATAAATAATACATATGCATTAAAAAGACCATTTAATTATGTTATTCGCTCTTTAGATGATTTTACAAATGAGACTGAGAAGAATATTACATTAGCATTCATAGGGTTCTTAAATACTACTGATGCTTCAGATATCATCACTAATGAAGGTGCAATTTCTTTACAAACGTCAGACACTTGGGATGATATTAAGGATGATTACAATGTATGTCGTGTTGATAATAGTGATGTAACAATTAGATTTGGAGGATCAGATTCAATCGAACAAGTTGCAAAAGCTTTAACAGATGCTTTCGCACCTAAATGCGGTAACTTCGTCGCTGAACATGATCATACTGGATCATCAGATGGATTTAAAAGAACTCAAGGCACTGAAAAAGATGGAGATAATTATAAACATGTTGGATTTGCTTCAAGACCTTTTAAAGATACTGAAACAGGATCTGAGTCGACTCAAGGTCAATTAGCATGGGACGCAATTGTTGTAATTGTTCATAATGATAATTTTATCAATAATATGACATCTGAAGACCTTAAAAAGATTTATGGTGGACAATTCTTAACTTGGGATGAATTGCTTTAAACAAAAACATTTTAGTAGAAACCCTATATATTTCAGGGTTTTTCTCACGTTTTGGGTAAACATCATGAACACATTTAAACAATGGCTTACATCATTTAAAGATAAGTTTCGTGTAAATAGTAAAAAAGAATTTGTTTATTTATTCATTCATTCGCTATTTTTATTAACCACAATTATTTCTGCATCCTTCATTATCATTATTATATTATTTATTGCAAGAGAGGGTATTAAACCTTTCGTGACCAATAATGATGGCTTGGGTAGGGTTAATCTAATCCGCTTTTTAATGGGTACGACTTGGTTAGAAGGAAGAGCGTTCTTTTCTAATATATATGGTGTTGGCTTTATTATTGTTAATACTATATATATTGCCATTCTATCACTAGCTATAGCCATGCCTATTGGTGTTTTGTCTGCTTTATTTATTGCGAAAATAGCACCTAAAAGACTCAGTAAAATATTAAGAACTGTTGTGGAATTATTAGCAGCGATTCCATCAATCGTTTATGGTTTATTTGGAAGTGGCGTTATTTTAGTCTTTGTCTATAATCTAGGTAAAATCTTTGGTATTCAATCAAAAGGTGGTAACTCAGTCTTAGCAACAGTACTCGTTTTAGCACTAATGATCTTGCCAACAATTACTGCACTCTCTGAAGTGGCAATTAGAAGTGTAGGAAAAGAAATAGAGCATGGATCACTAGCTTTAGGTGCAACGAAAACACAAACAAATTTCAAAGTGGTACTTACTAGTGCTAAATCAGGTATATTTACCGCAGCTATTTTAGGGGTTGGACGTGCACTTGGTGAAGCAAC
>JAQIBJ010000090.1 GCA_027859085.1 Mycoplasmatota bacterium | reverse complement strand
ATGCGTGTTGAGTTCTCTATGGGACTTGCATTACTCATTTGGATTATTGGTGGATTGATTACTTTATTATATGGACTTATTTATGGTGAACTCGGTGCAATGTTACCTGAAGCTGGTGGGTATTATGTATACCTAAAAAAAGCCTATGGTAAACCTGTTGCATTTATGAGCGGCTTTACAAACTTTACGCTTCTCTCAAGTGGAAGTATTGCTGTTTTAGCACTTGCATTTTCACAGATTTCAAGTAATCTTTTATATAACTTATTTGGTTTTACTTTAACTAATTTTCTACAAATATTATTTGCAGCTCTATTAATTGTTGGCCTATCTATTCTTAATTTCTTTGGTATAAAACTTGGAACACTGATGCAAAAGATTTTTATGGTCATAAAAATAATACCGATTTTCTTAATCGTGATTTTAGGATTATTGATGGGTACTCAAAGTATTGATTGGTCAATGGCATTAGGAGATGTAACTATTTGGTCTTTTCTTTCAATGGTTGGTTTCGCTGTCATTGCAACTTTCTGGGCGTATGAAGGTTGGACAAACTTAAACAATGTTGCCAGTGAGGTTAAAAACCCAGGTAAGACGATTCCTTTATCATTAATCATCACCATTCTTTCGGTAACTGGATTATATTTCTTATTTAATATGGCTATCTTTAGAGTTCTATCAATTGCAGATCTTAGAACGATGATTGTTGATAGCGAATCCTATTTTATTGGTATTCCAGCCGCCATGAATCTATTGGGTACATTTGGATTGTATCTCGCGATGATTACCATGCTTATTTCAGTGTTTGGTGCACTTAATGGAACCATTATGACTTTCCCACGCGTATATTATGCAATGAGTAAAGATGATATATTTATTGATAAATTCAAAAAAGTTCATCTAAAATATAAAACACCAGTGAACGCCATCATCGGTTCAGGTATCATGGCAATATTATTACTAGTATTTAGTTTACAAGATTTAATATCAATGGTCGCTTTTGGAGCTTTAGTCTTTAATACATTAATATTCATATCATTATTTATATTTAGAAAAAAAATGCCAGAGGCAAACCGTCCATATAAAGCATGGGGTTACCCTATTTTACCTGCGATAACGATTCTTATTACCTTGCTTTTATTGGTGGCTACTTTTGCAGAAGACATAACTTCTTCTCTTATTGGAACTGGTTTTGTTCTATTAGGACTTCCTATATATTATCTATTTGAATATTATAAAAGAAGAAATGTTAAAACTGTAAGATAAATATTAACAAATAATCATCATTTATGACAAATTTAATATTAAGGTAACGTTTTCATAGTGAATTTAATGTTTCATTTTTGCATTAAACGTTGAATTGCTCTATAATATAGATATGGAAGTATATCTATACCCGTATTTTATAATGTAAATAAAAGGAGGTTTTATTTATTATGAAAATAGCGTTATTAATAGAAAACCAATATGAAGCAAAAGAATTACTGTATCCATATTACAGGATGCAAGAAGAAGGTTATGATGTCGATTTAATCGGGACTAAAGCAAAGACCATCTATACAAGCAAAAATGGCGTTCCAATGGAAAGTGATCTTGCAAGTCAAGATATTTCAGCTAAGGATTATGATGCTGTGATTATTCCAGGAGGTTTTTCTCCTGATTATATGAGACGTAATCAAGCAACTGTCCATTTTGTTAAAGCGATGAATGAACAAAACAAACCAATCGCTGCTGTTTGTCACGGACCTTGGTTAATGATTTCTAGTTGCAAATTAAAAGGACGCAAATTAACAGGCTTCCATACACTACAAAGAGACATTGAAAATGCTGGCGCAACTTATGTTAATGAAGATGTTGTTGTTGATGGTAACTTCATTACTTCAAGAGCACCTAAAGACTTACCTCTTTTCGCAAAAGCAATTGTCGATGCTTTAAATTAAGAAGTTATAAAAAAAACAACATATCAACCTATCATTATTTGGTTGGTATGTTTTTTTAAAATTCAAAATCACAAAGAAATATAGGCTATTTAATAAGCTTAAATAAAGATAAAATCATTAAATTTGATCAATCATTTCAATATCCTAAATATCACTAATATTTAATTAAAGTCAGCTTATCACTAAGCTGACTTTAATTTATATTAAGTTATCGTCTCATCAACAAGCAGTTGAATCTTTGTAAATGAATTACCATCAACTGTATGCGATGATAAATATCCAGAGGCATCATAAAACTCTATTGTCTTATCACCTTGACTGGCATTCCAAACCATTGCATAAACGTTACCTATTTCATCTACATAAACTGTTGATGTTACACCAGTGTCTAACTTCATCCAAACATCAGTGTATCGTCTACCTAAAGAATCCAAAGCATTAATCATCCAGTATGTCCCAACAAGCTCAGCAGGATAATCATCGTTTAAAATTAGATTAGCATCAAACTCGCTAATTGCAATATCAGGATTAATGATGGCTTGTATCGCCCACATATTACTATACCAAGTGTCAATATCTCCATCTTTAGCTTCAAGATAGGTTGCATAGATTGAACTAAATTTCACATAATCTTCTTCGTTTAAAGCATAATTCGTTAAATATTCACCGGTTGGCAACCATTGTATACCATAAATAAATGTTGGGTTTGCCCCAAACCAAGTGGCATAATCATGTTTACCACCCCAAACCAAGCCAGCAACATCAACATAATCACCATACGCAGGGTCCCAATTTTCTTCATCATAATCAAACCAATATTCTTTGGCTGCACTGATTTCTGTAACAAAGCCATATATTGCAGCATCCATTCTATCGGCATCATCTGTGGCAAGTGCCCATAAATAACCAGCATTCCAAGAATTTAATGCTTCTGACGTTGATTCTAAGTTATTCCCTTCAGCAAATGTACCAAATCCATGCGCCCAAGTATGACCTGCCCACGGGTCAAAATTTCTTAAATAGGCAAACCCAGCATCGTCTTTATATGGGTACATATAATCATCTAGCAATAATTCAACAATCATTCCATAATCATCAATAAAAGTATCATCATACATCGCCAATACTGCCGATGCGTATATTAAATATCCATGGGTAAATGAATGATCACTTAATGTACTTGCTGTTGCAAAATCATCATTTGAGTAATAAACACCTCCCCAAGCATTATTATAGAATAAGTATTTTTCGTCTGTAATCCCGCTATAACTATACCAATCTGATAACAAATATCTTAA
>JAQIBJ010000040.1 GCA_027859085.1 Mycoplasmatota bacterium | reverse complement strand
GAAATTAATGCTAAAGAGTTCATTATTAATAAGATAAGAGAGGAATTCAACTAGAATTCCTTTTTTTTTACGTTTTTTTTGCATTTTTTGTAAAACTATGACATATCCGCCGTTGTTTTATATTCGTTTTTATACGAAAATATAGGTGTGAGTTTTGTAAAGAATAGAAGGTGTGTAAAATGAAGGATAATCATATTGTACCATTAGTCTCTACTCAAGGTGACTTTTTTGGGACAGCGAAATTAAATGATTCATAAAAATTTAAGTTCACTTATATCTGTTGATAATCATGACTTGGTTAATAAAAGCGTCTTAAGTAATGATAGATTCTTAACCAAATCGAATAAAACAGATAATTTAAGCAACTATAAAGAATCAGTTTTTCAGTTGCTATTGAATTATAATCAATCCCAATATAATTATTATTCATTAAACGCCTTAAATCATACAGCAATGATTGCTTCTCCACTATTCTTTAATAAATACTCACAAAGTTATGATCCAGAATTTTTCTCTCATGAAACACTGTTAGATTTAAATGAGAACCCATTGTTTTTAGAAAAACATTCTAAAAGAGTTAGCCAATACTGCAACCAATTAGGAAAAGCTTTAGGTTTTACTGACTCTGAGTTAGATACAATTGAATTAGCAGGATTGTTACATGACATTGGTAAA
Organism: Mycoplasmatota bacterium; assembly: GCA_027859085.1. GTDB lineage: Bacteria > Bacillota_I > Bacilli_A > Izemoplasmatales > Hujiaoplasmataceae > Hujiaoplasma. The sequence goes on along the minus strand of JAQIBJ010000040.1, from coordinate 3,171 downwards.
ACATCCATCCCTAAAACCATAATAAAAAAAGAAACGACATTAACCCCGGAAGAATGGAAAATAATGAAAACACATACCATTATCGGTTATGACATTCTTAATTCAAGCTGTAGTTTTCATGGAATCGCTGAAGTAGCGAAATCGCATCATGAGCGTATTGATGGAAAAGGGTACCCTAATCATCTAAAAGGTGATGAGATTCCTTATTTAGCAAGAGTTATATCAATCGTGGATGCTTATGAAGCAATGACGAATGATAGGCCTTATAGAAAAGCAATATCGAAACAAACTGCAATAAAAGAGTTAATAAAGAACTCTGGTACTCAATTTGATTCAGAAATAGTAGACGTCTTTATTAATATCGTACTTCAATAAGACCAATTTCATTTCTTACTCCATCTTTTTTCATATCTGAAAATCCTATATATGTTGGAGCATAGAAGTATTGGAATAATAAAACAAAAACGGAAGCTAAATCACTTCCGTTTTTGTTTTGTTTTAATATGAAATGTTATCACTAATTTCATCCACTAAATCTATAGCTTCTTTAATCATTTTATAATAATGGTTGTAGACTTCTTCAGTGATTTGCTTTTCTCTTTTAAACTTAAAGAAATCATGTATACCAATGTGTAATTGTCTATCTATACCAGATATATCAACTTGTTTGTACCTATCGTTTAATTTATCATACAATGATAAATAAGTTGGATCAATTGGATTGCCATCGGTAAATAATTTTGTTTTATCTTCTAAGACTTCTTTTTCTAACTTAATACCTTTATGTTTCTCTTTACCTTTTTTTCTGATTTGGAAGAGATTTTCATTCATGGTATCAAATTTAATATATAAACCTTTTAGATAAACCACACGGGTTTTATCTGTCTGAGTAAATATCTCTGTATAGAATAGATTTACATTGGTATGGTAATCTGTACTTACCATCATTTGAAACCTGTTAAGTTTAGATGATTGTTTGGTATAAAGTCCACTTCGATCAAATAACTCTTTTTCTTTTGGATATGCTTGATAATCAATATTTCTTTGTTCATTTAAATTGATATCATTAACAATCTCATTAACAAGCACATTAAAGAGGGGCTTTTCATTAATGTAGATTGGTAATAAAAGCATGATTAATAAGCTGACGACAGATATACCAACAAAAACAAGCATGATGATGAATGTTGCTTCAACACTGATCACCATATCAATGATATATGCGACAAAGAACAACAACAAGGAAATCATAAAAATTGTTTGACCAATTTTCTTCCTTTTCTCTTTATTTTGTTTTACTGCTTCTTGATACTTTATATTTAATCGATTCATTCTACTCTCCATATTTATTAAATTCATTATCATTATAACACTTAGCAAAAAAAAATTCTATTCGTAAAAAAATGCTTTCATAAGTGAAAGCATTTTTGGTTTATCTATTATAATTTTTCTTTGTTGGTTTTGCCATTTGTACAGATGTATTTTTACCACTTAACGTCACATTGGTTAATGATGCAATCACATGATCATATTGTTTTGGTTGAGTACTAAAGAAACTTGCTTTTTTACTCACTGCTACATCTAATATGTCATTGTTACCAAGGTTTGTTTTTTTCATTATAAATTTTACCAATTGTTTTGGTGATAATCCTGATTCACTACCAACATTCAAATGATATCTTTGATGGTTTGATCTGGTTCTTGAATTTCTTGATTTTCTTTTAGAACCACTACTAGAACTTCTTCTTGTAAAATCTTCATTAATATCGCCACCGATTTTCTCTGTCACTTGATCTTTATCAAGTTTGTATAGCAAAGCACTGATAATCTCTAAAGGTTCATGAATATCAAGTAATTTCGCAGCAGTATCTATGTAAGGGTTCGTATTAATGTTTTGAACGATTTGTTCAACTTCTAGCAATTGATGATCTTGTCTAATCTTAACAACTGTATCAGGTGTTGGAATTTTTCTTTTTTTGATGGTTGATTTTGTAAACGCCAAAATACTATCTAAACGTGATAATTCACGTTTTGATACCAATGTGAAAGAATAACCTTTATTACCAATACGACCGGTTCTACCAATACGGTGAACATAGTATTCAGCTTTATCTGGAACATCATAGTTAATGACGATTTCAACATTTTTAATGTCTAATCCTCTAGCAGCGACATCTGTCGCTACAAGAATATCTAAGACACCTGCATGGAAGCTTTCAAGTACTTGTAGTCTTGCAGTTTGTTTTAAGTCTCCATGAATCTTATTGACGTTATAACCTTTTTTCGCTAATTCTCTTGTAACATCATCAACTTTTCTTTTAGTGTTACAAAAGATTAATGTTAGGTTCGGGTTATAAACATGTAATAAACGTTGAATACCTTCAACTTTATTCTTATCTTGAATTTGATAATAATATTGAGTGATATCTAGGTTTGTTTCATCGCCTCTAACAACACTAATAAGTTGTGGGTTTTTCATATAACGATTGGTAATATCAACAATTCTTTTTGGCATGGTTGCAGAGAACATCACAGTTTGTCTATTTTGATTGGTTTGTTCTAAAATAGTTTCTATGTCATCCACGAATCCCATTTTTAACATTTCATCTGCTTCATCTAATACAAGGTAAGATATATCAAATAGTTTAATTAATCTTCTTTTCATTAAATCGATGATTCTACCTGGTGTTCCAATAATAACTTGAGGTTTATATTTTAAACTTCTAATTTGAGTGGTAATAGGTTCTCCACCATAAATTGCGACAGTTTTAAGTTTTGGTAGATATTGACCCATCAAATCAATTTCTGATTTAACCTGTACTGCAAGCTCTCTTGTAGGACAGATGATAATTGATTGAATGTTTTTGTTCTCATAGTCTAAACGTTCTAACAACGGCAATCCAAACGCAGCTGTTTTACCAGTCCCCGTTTGTGAATGTCCAATAATATCTAATCCTGATTCTATCAATGGTATGGCTTTTGCTTGAATTTCAGTAAATTCATCAAATCCCATATCAGTTAATGCATGTTCAATTAGTTCATTTTTATAGTTCATTTAATTCTCCTTCATTTTCTAAGACTATTAAGTGTACCATAAATATAAAAAAAGTAAATAGTTTTCACTCAAACATCATCAAAAAAACATCATCAAATAAACAAAATCCGTCAAAT
>JAQIBJ010000056.1 GCA_027859085.1 Mycoplasmatota bacterium | reverse complement strand
TTTGCAGAGATGATTATTCAATCATTTGACAATCGTAGCAATACTTCGTATTCTGCCGTTAGATTTGGTAATGTTCTTGGATCAAATGGTTCTGTTGTACCTTTGTTCACTAAACAAATTGAAAATGGCGGACCAATTACTTTAACTGATAAAAGAATTATTCGATATTTTATGACAATTCCTGAAGCGAGTGGTTTGATTTTGCAATCAGCTGTGTTTGCTAAGGGTGAAGAGATATTTATTTTAGATATGGGTGAACCGGTTAAGATATGGGATTTAGCCATTAAAATGATCAAATTATCAGGTTTAAAACCATTTGAAGATATTGATATAAAAATCATCGGTTTACGTCCAGGTGAAAAGTTATATGAAGAATTACTAGTTGATAAAAACAATGGACAGATTACCACCGCAAATGAAAAAATATTCATAGAAAAATTAACATGTAAAAGAGATATGAATAGAGAAATTGCCGACATACTTGAGATTTTTGAGACCTTGGATAATCAAGGTGTAAAAAAAATGGTTAAAGAGTATGTTGAAGGTTATGATTTAAAACTATAAAAAACAAGATTTTGTTGTCTTGTTTTTTTTGTGTTTTAAGCAGTGTTAATTTATACTGTATTTTGTTATAATAGGAGTAGGAGAATAATATGAAATTAATAGAAAAGCAAAAATTAAAACTAAATATTAGAAGACAAGGAATCAATGGTGAAGGTATTGGTTATTTTAATCGTGTCGCTGTTTTTGTTCCTGGTGCTATAAGAAAAGAAGTTGCGAATGTAGAAGTTGTTGAAGTGTTTGACAACTATGCTATCGCAAAAATCATAGATATAGATAGAGAATCGAAAAAAAGAGTTTTACCACCTTGCAAGTTTTATGATGAGTGTGGACATTGTGATTTGCAGCATATTGAATATAAAGAGCAATTAAAAATTAAACAATTAATTCTCGAACAATCATTCAAACGTTATACAAGTTTGAAGAATGTAAAAGAAACAATTGATTTGACTTTATCTGATTTACAAAGCTATCATTATCGAAATTATCAGGAATGGGTTGTTAGAAATACAAATTTTGGTATTGCTTTGGGTTATTTTAAACCAATGACAAATCATTTTATTGACATAGATGATTGTATGGTTAATGATAATGAGATTAATCAAATCAGTCAATTGTGCTTAAAACTATTTAGAAAACACAAATTAAAAGCTTATGATTTGAGAAATAAAGAGGGTATTTTTTATAATTTAGTCGTACGATATATTAAAGCCACTGATAGTGCAAGCGTTATTATGGTTGTCAAAGAAAATAATAAGGCTTTGACAATGATTGCAAAGGAAATGGTGGAAACATTCAAATCCATTAAATCAGTGAGTTATAGTATATATAATCCAGAAAGTAGATTAATGATTTATAACCCAGTTGAATTAATGGCAGGTGAAGAATCAATTCAAACAAAATATCATGGTTTAGATGTATCTATAAGTCCGAACGGAACATTTCCTAGTAATGTTGCAGTTCATGAAAAAATGAATGGAAAGATATTAAAATATACCGGTTTATCTTATGATGATACGATTTTGAATCTATATGATTTATCAACGGTGTCTTCATTATATTTCGCTCAATATGTGAACAAAGTTTATGCAATTGATTATTCTGAAGCGTCTATTAAAGACGGACAGAAAAATATTAAAAATTTAGGCATTAATAATGTTGAATTAATTAAAGATCATGTTGAAGGTATGTTGCCTAAATTGTTAAAATCTAATGAAAAAATAGATTCTGTTTTATTAAATGTACCAAAACACGGATTAAGTAAAACAACTATGGATTTATTGAACAAATTCAAACCGATGCAAGTTGTATATATTTCTGAAAATCCATCAACTTTAGCAAAAGATATGGATAGTTTAATGCAAAATTATCAAGTGAGAAGGATTATTCCGGTGGATTTATTTTCACAAACTTCTCGCATTGATAGTATAACAATATTAGAAAAAAAATAACGGGAGGGGACAATTATGTTAACAGATTTACAGATATCTCAAAAAGCTAAAATGGAAAATATTATTGAAATTGCAAAGAAAATTGATTTAAAACCAGAAGACTTAGAACTTTATGGAAATTATAAAGCTAAAATTAGTTTTGAAGCAATCAATCGTTATCAAAGCAATCAAAGAGGAAAAATCATTTTGGTAACTGCGGTAAATCCAACCAAAGCTGGAGAAGGAAAATCAACCACGACAATTGGGTTAGGTGATTCTTTAAGTGCGCTAGGTTATAAAACAATGATTGCATTGAGAGAACCTTCTTTAGGCCCTGTGATGGGTATGAAAGGTGGGGCTGCAGGTGGTGGTTATTCACAAGTGGTTCCTATGGAAGATATTAACCTCCATTTTACTGGTGATATTCATGCGATTACATCTGCAAATAATTTAATTAGTTCTGTAATAGACAATCACTTATATCAAGGAAATGATTTAAACATTAATCCAGAAAAAGTGATATGGCGTCGTGTTATGGATATGAATGATCGTGCGTTAAGAAAAGTACATGTTGCATTGTCTTTAAAAAGAGAAGTGCCTCGTTATGATGGATTCGATATTACGGTTGCATCCGAGGTTATGGCTGTTTTATGTTTATCAAAAAATCTTGATGATTTAAAAGAACGCTTAGCGAACATGATTGTGGCGTACAACATGAAAGATGAGCCTGTGACAGTTAAAGATTTAAAAGTCGAAGGTGCATTGACCATGTTATTGAAAGACGCTATAAAGCCGAATTTAGTTCAAACATTAGAAAAAACACCAGCTTTAATACACGGGGGACCTTTTGCTAATATCGCTCATGGTGCGAATTCAATTATTGCGACTGATTTTGCTTCTAGAGTTAGTGAATATGTTGTAACAGAAGCAGGTTTCGGTGCTGATTTAGGAATGGAAAAATTTATGAATATTAAGATGAGAGCAATGGATACAATGCCATCAGCTGTTGTCATTGTCGCAAGTATTAGAGCTTTAAAACTACACGGAGATGCTGAAGATGATGCTTTAGATCAAGAAGATGTTGATGCGCTTAAAAAAGGTATTGTTAATTTAGAAAAACATATTGAGTCTGTTAAGAACTTTAATAGACCATATGTCATTGCAATTAATCGTTTCCCTAAAGATACTAAGAAAGAAATTAATGCTTTATTATCTTGGGCAAAAGAAAATGAACATCCAATTTCATTATCTGAAGTATTTGTTAAAGGTAGTGAAGGTGGGTTAGATTTGGCAAAAAAAATAGTGAAGTTAACTGAACATGAAGCATCAATTAACAATCAACCTTTATATCCCTTGGATATGCCTATAAAAGAAAAAATAGAAGCAATTGCTAAAAAAATATATGGTGCAGAAGGTGTTGATTTTAGTGATAAAGCCAATGAGCAAATTAAATCATTCAATAAGAATGGTTGGGATAAATTACCGATTTGTATGGCTAAAACGCCTTTATCATTATCAGATAATGCGAAGTTAAAAGGTAGACCAACAGACTTTAGAATCACAGTAAGAGAATTCAAACCTTCAATAGGTGCTGGATTTATTGTGGCTTTAACAGGAAAAGTAATGACAATGCCTGGATTGCCTAGACATGGCGCATATGAAAACATGGACGTAATAGATGAAAAGATAATAGGATTATTCTAGGAGGAAGTTATGGAAAAATTCACAAAATATCTTAAAGAAAAAGGTGTTAAATTGGTTGAAAAAACCAATGAAGTCATCGATACGACTAAAAGTAAAATTAAAGACACGATATTAAAAGACAAATTAAAAAGAAGATTTCAGTTAGAGAACCCTCATAAGTTTGTTATCACTGAAAGCAAAGTAGAGGCCAATCTTTTACATGAATTAACCGCAACACATGCAAAAATTTATGAAGAAGATCTTGTGTTTGTATTATTTGGACATCATAAAGACAATCAAGTAGATGTCGGGTATTTTGTGAGAGACTTAAAAACGACAGATTTATATATTGTAAAAGATATTGTGAATGTTGAAATACCAGTCTTGCTTGATGATGAAATTTATGATGTTGAAGGGACAGCAATTTACTGCGAGGAACTATAATGGATAAAGAAACCTTTGTTGATTTGTATAGAAAACACATTAAAAGAGAAGGTTCAGAAGAATTGCTAAATTACTTGTTATCAAGTAAAAGCGATTTTTTCGATGCGCCGTGTTCGACTAGATTTCATTTATCTGAACCAAGTGGGTTGGTTAAACATTCTCTAAATGTTTATGAATGTCTAAAGGCTTATTTAGAGAGATCACGTGTTAAAGAAATCTATGGCATGGATTTTAGTGATGAAACCATTGCAATTGTTGCTTTATTACATGACATTTGTAAAGTAAATGTTTATCAAAAATCAACTAGAAATAAAAAGAATGATCAAGGCAAGTGGATTCAAGTGCCTTCCTATAATTTTGAAGATGATTTACCATATGGACATGGTGAAAAATCTGTTTATATCATCTCAGGATTTATGAGGTTGACTAGAGATGAAGCGTTTGCTATTCGCTATCATATGGGCTTTTCTGGTAATGAAGAAACTAGGAATGTGGGAAATGCTTTTTCGTTATACCCATTGGCTTTCGCATTATCGACAGCTGACATGGAAGCAACATATTTTTTAGAAAAATAAGGAAAGGAAGAGACTTCACTTGAAGCCTCTTTTTAGAGTGACTGATGAAAAAAGTTTACAATGTAACGCAAGGACCCATACTAGAAAAATTGGTTTTACTTGCAATTCCTATATTACTAACAACACTAAGCCAAATAGCTTACAATTTAACCGATATTTTTTGGATAGGCCGAGTAGATACGATTGGACTATCTGAAACATCCGCAGTAGCTGCCGTTGGAACAGCGTCCTATTTAACGTGGTTTTGTTTTGGTGTTATATTAATTTCTAAAATTGGAACAAGTGTACGGGT
>JAQIBJ010000106.1 GCA_027859085.1 Mycoplasmatota bacterium | reverse complement strand
TCAATATCGGCTAAAACACCCATTTCATTCAATTCTTTTAATAAATCTTTTAAAAGAACCCATTGTTTGTCAGTTGATGGGTAACTGTTTGAGTTTGAATCAGATTGAGTATCGTATTTAACATAATTTAAAAATCTTTCTAATAGTTTCATATCATCATTCCTCTCTTTACCATTCTTCTTATTTTATCACACCTCAAGCCAAATATAAAAATATTAATTCCATCTATATGTTATAATTAATCAAGGAGAGACTATGGGAAAATATTATCGTCACAAACATAAACTTGATGATTTATTTGGAATTCAATTGGTTAAATTTGGTTTCCTCATCAAAAAAATCTTAACTAAACTAAATGTAACTGACCGTTTTTATGAAAGAACAAGTAAAAACTTTCGGCACCCTAAAAGTATTGACTGGCAAACGATTTCTCATCAAGGGATGAAAGTTGAAACCATTGAATATAAAGGCAAAAGCTCTAATCACTGTTTGTTACAGTTACATGGGGGTGCTTACCTTTATGATTTTAATGATAACTACAGGCGTATGGCAAAAAAATATTTAACCATTCATCCTTGCTTTAAAGTCTACTCACCTTATTATTCCCTAGCACCGGAACATTCTTTCCCTGTTGCTTTAAATGAAGTATTTGAACTTTATAAGACCTTACTGAAATCATATGAGCCTGAAAATATTGTATTTACTGGTGACAGTGCTGGTGGGGGATTGGCTCTATCGCTCGCATATCATATATATGATCATGATTTACCTTTACCTAAAGCGATTATCACAATGTCTCCTTGGACAGACTTTGTTGCAGAAGGAAACTCTTATGAAGATAATAAGTATAAAGATATTTTCTTTAGAGTCGGTGATACAAAGTTAGATAAATTAGGATATGCTGGGAAACATTCATTTAAAAACGAAAAAATATCACCGAAATATGGTGATTATAATAAACTGCCTAATTTACTGATGTTTGTTGGCGGAAATGAATTGATTAAATCAGATACCTTGTCAATTGGATTAAAACACGACAAAGCCATTATTCATGAATTTGACAAAATGTTTCATGTTTTTCCTTTAGGATTCAAAGTGATGTCGTCATCCAGAATGACTTGGAAAATAATAGAAGAATACTTAGACAATATACTTAATGAGGAGGATGAAAATGCCTAAACAAAAAATGAATCAAGATTGGTTCAAACTTGATAACTCTGCTAAAATATTTCCTTCCGTTTCAAATAGTTCGGAAACAAATACTTTTAGAGTCACGGTTAGCTTAACAGAAGAGGTTAATCCAGAAAATTTACAAAAAGCAGTGGATATAATATTGGGACGTTATCCAATGTTTAAAGTTCGATTAAAAAAAGGACTTTTTTGGGCTTATTTTGACTATAATTCAAAACCTTTTATTGTACAAAAAATGGGACATCAAATATGTAGTGAAATTATTCCTATAGAAAATAATGGATATTTATTTAAAGTATTATACCATCATAAGGATATTTCGATTGAAATGTTTCATTCTTTAGCAGATGGAGGTGGCGTGATGCAATTGCTTAAATCCTTAGTATATGAATATTTATTATTAGAAGGTAAATCTGTGACACCTGATAATATTATTGCGACTAAGAAAGATAAACCTGAGTTCGAAGAATATGAAGATGCTAACGCTAAATACTACAACAAAAAGAATCGAAAACATATTCCTGAGGAAAAGGCCTATAGAATTAAAGGCACTTATTTAGATGCAGATCAAACGGGCTTAATTTCAGGAATTCTTAAAACAAAACAGATGTTAGACCTTGCTAGAAAAAACGATATGACAATCACAGAGTATTTAACAACTGTGATGATGTTTACCATTTATAAAACTCAAATACAATATCGTGAACATATTAAAGCGAATGAAAAACCAATTAAAATATTTGTTCCTGTAAACCTTAGAAAACATTTTCCTTCAAAAACCCTAAGAAACTTTACAAATTTTATTAAAACAAATATGAGGATGGATAAACCTGATATAAGTTTTGATGAAATAAAGGCTTTAGTAAAAGAACAATTTGCCAAAGGCATTCAAAAAGATGAATTGATTAGAAAAATGAGTGAGAATGTTGCTTTTGAAAAAAATATCTTTTTAAGAATGACACCTTATTTTTTAAAAAATTATGTATTGAAAATTGGTTTTAATATGCTGGGAATTAAATTGAATACTATGAGTTTAACCAATATTGGCCGTACCGTTTTTCCTGATTCTATGAAACCATATATTTACGATGTTGGTGCTACAATTTATGCTGGAAAATTTAATACCATAGGTTGTGCAATTGTTTCTTATGAAGATCAATTTAAAATTACTTTCTCAAGAAGTATCATTGAAACTCAAATTGAACGAGAGTTTTTTAGACATCTCACATCTGAAGGGTTGGATATTGAAATAGAAAGTAATTATGTGGAGGAATATTCATGAAATATTGTAATAAATGCGACATATCAATAAAATCAAATCATGATTACTGTCCTTTGTGTCACCAAACATTAGAAGTCGTAAAAAAAGAGAATGTTGTCGAAAAATATCCTGAATATCAAAGTAAACTTAGACCTTTTCAAGATATAACTAAAAAAATCTTAATGTTTATGTCAGTGACTTCAATCATAGGTCTATTAATTACCAATTACTTTACCGGCTTTGACCAACTATGGTCATTGATTCCGATAGGAAGCATAGTTTATTTTTGGCTATTAATGACAGTAGGTATATTTTCTAAACACAATATTGCTTCTAAATTATTCGTGTTGACAATGACTTTAATATTCTTTGTTTACATGATTGATGAACTTTCGTTTTCTGCAGGTTGGGCTTTAGACTATGTGGCACCGATTTTACTATTATCATGTAACATTGCCATTTCGTTTATCATTTTAATTAAAAGAATCAATTATAGAGATTATATTAGTTATTTGCTTTTAATTGTTTTGTTTTCTATAGCACCAATCATATTGATTTTCACTGATGTTGTCACTATTTTATGGCCAGCATTAGCATCCTTAGCTTTAGCAATATTTATTTTATTATTTATTATTTTCTTTTTCCCCAAGTCTATTAAAGATGAGATTAAGAAAAGATTTCATGCCTAAAAAAAAGCGTTCATCGCAATGATGAACGTTTTCTTTTAAATATTAATATCTCCACTTAGAGTTTTTTTACTCTTAATTTTTATTGTTTTTGAATTGTCTTTATTATTAATGTTAATGTCGCCACTAATGGATTTTAAAGAAAGGCTTTCTGGATAAAATTCAGTTCCAACTAAATCTCCGCTGACTGTCCTATAAGTGACATCTTTGGTTTCAGAAGAATTGACAATGATATTTCCTGAAACTGAACTTACTACCAATGGACCATTAATTTTTGTTTTTTCTATTTTATAATCTCCACTGACATTTGAGATGTTCAATTGTTCAAATTGACTTGATTCAATATTAAAGTCAGCGCTAATGGCTTTGATATTACTTTCTTTCACTGTGACATTATTCAATGACAAATCTCCGCTAATTGTCTTTATTTCTAATGTATCTGCCTTAAGAGAGTCGATTTTAACATCGGAACTTTTAGTTTTAATATCAAGAAGTTCTAATTCAAAATCTGTTGGAATCTTTAAAGTGAATGTTTCATTGCGGTCCCTTATGATTCTAAATTTAATGCCCATATTATTTTTTCGTTCAATATGGATTGTTCCTGCTTTTTCATAAATTTTATAAAGTTTTTGATTTATCTTTACACCATGCAGTTCAACTTTATCATTGCTTGATGGTTCAACAATAATATCTTCGTGAATCAGTTTGAACTCAATAGCTTTAATATTTTCTTTTGAAAAAGATTCAATTATAGTATTTTCTGTAGTTTCTTCAGGTTCATCAGATTCATCTGTAGAAGAAGGTTTTCCAAGTTCTTCAGCTAATGTTTTAGGGTCACCAAATTTCTCTGCTATTTGATCTTCGGTTAATCCCTCCTCCATGGCTTGTGAAATCATTTCTTTGTGGTCATTCATTATATCAGCAATTTCAACATCATTTAACGCTTGTTTATTAAGTTCTTTCCTTAAATTTTCTAAGAATGTCTTCATGTTTCTTTCCTCCTTTATTTAAAATATCATAGACGCCTCCGATAAATGCGTCCCAATCATCTCTTGTTTTCAAATAGTATTCTAAGCCAGTTTGTGTAATCTTGTAATATTTTCTAGGTGCACCCTGTGTAGACTCTTGTAAGTAGGTTGTAAAATATCCATCTTTTGTTAGTCTTCTTAATATTGGATAGATGGTATTTTCATTTACATCTAAGTGTTGTGAAATATTGTTGATGATTTGATAACCATACATGTCTGCTTCTACGAGTTCAGATAAGACACATAATTCAACAATCCCTCTTTTAAACTGTGTATTCATAATCCCTCCTTTGTTATATACTAACACAGTATTGTGCAGAACACAATACCTAAATAAAAAAAAGCAGATCATTTAAAAACCTGCTTTATATTATTATACTAACCGACAAGAATATGTTGTTTCGGATAATCTATTTTTCCTGTCATGTCTTGTTTCCAGTTTTGGTTTATAATACCAAAGACAGTAATTGGGCCAAGACGACCAATAAACATTAATATTGATAATAAAATTTTTGTAGCTGGGAATAACTCAGTTGTAATACCAGTTGACAAACCAACGGTACCAAAAGCTGAGAAGGTTTCAAATAGAATATTAAGCATTTTATTGTCATAAGCACCATTTTTTGCTTCTATAACGGAAATGATTAAAAAGAATACAATGGTGATGGTAAAAGCTAGAATAGCAATCACCAGTGCTTTAATGCGATTACTGTTTTCAATCATTCTTTTATTCGTAATGAATGGTTTCCCTCTTAGAAAACTTATGATAGATCCATATATAATATATAGAGAAGTAGTTTTGATACCACCACCTGTAGAGTTAGGTGATGCACCAACAAACATAAATGCGATGATGACGATTAATGTAATATAAGAAAATTGAGATATATTTACCGTTGAAAAACCAGCAGTTCTTGTTGTAACACTTTGAAACACAGCTTCTAACCATGTGACTTGATCATATTCTAGTAACTTGATTAACAAAGCACCAAAAACGATTAAGAATAAAGTGATTTTTAAAACAATTTTAGAATAAATGGTTAAATTTTTCCAGTTTTTCTTTTCAAGCAAATCTCTAATAACGATAAAGCCAATACCACCAATAATGATTAACGCCATGGTATTAATATTTAGTAAGATATTAGAACTATAGGCTTGCATTGACGAAGCGCCGAAAATATCGAAACCAGCATTATTGAAACTCGATATTGCATGGAACGCTGAAACACCCAAGGCCTTCCAAAAATCAAAATCTTGTATAAAGACAGTGAAATTAATCAACATACCAATAAACTCTATTGTTAAAGTGACTAAAACAATTGAACGAACCAGTTTAATCATCCCGCCATGTGTTGGTTGATTTAATGCTTCTTTCACTAAATAGCGTTCTGTGACACCGATTTTAATGCCTAAAATCATTAAAACATAAATGGCAATAGTTACAATTCCTAACCCGCCAATTTGAATTAATAATGCTAAAACGACTTTTCCATATATTGTAAAAGAATCACCGATACTTGATATCGTTGATAATCCCGTCACACATACTGCGGAGGCGGCTAGGAAGATAGAATCAACCCAAGACAATGAACCTTCTGCGACAGTGGTGAATGGTAATTTAAATAAAAAGGTACCAACAACAATAATACTTAGAAAACTAATTAGAATTACTATAAGTGGTGATAACTTTTTTTTCTTCATAGGATGTCCTCCTTAATAAGTTATATAAATTATACTACTTAATATTTTTTTTGGCAAATGCGATTAATTATTTTTATTCATCAAAAAATTTGTTATAATAAAATGTAAAGGAGATGGCATGTTAGTATTGATTGGGCCAAGCGCCTCAGGAAAAACAGAATCTGCTAAAATCATGATTAATAGATACCATATTTCTAGAGTTGTAACTTGTACAACAAGACCTAAAAGACTCAATGAAATAGATGGTTTCGATTATCATTTTTTAAGCGAAAAAGAATTTTTATTGAAAAAGCAACAAGGTTATTTCATTGAAACGACTGAATATAACGGGTGTTATTATGGTACACCTAGAAATGAATTAGGTGACGATAAATTTATCATATTAGAACCAAAAGGTCTACAATCTTTTCTTGATTTAGATATTGATATTGTTTCTATCTTTTTAAAAACCCAAGAAGAAGTTAGAATTAATAGAATGAAACAAAGAAAAGATAAAATTAAAGATATTAAAGCAAGAATTAATGAAGACAGAAAAGAATTTAATTTAGAAAACATTGAAGAATTAGATCTTGTTATTGATACAACAGATTTAACATTATCAAAAGTAGCAGATTTAATTTATAAGAATTACATTGATATTTTAGTCAAAAAGAAAAACAATGTCAACCAATTATCATTATTTGAGGAGATAAAATGAATTTAGAGATTAAAGACGCAAAAAGAGAAGATAGTCAATTAATATTAGATTTTATTAAAGGTATAGCAAAATTTGAAAAAATGGAAGCTGACGTGGAAGCTGACTTAAAAGATATTGAAACATCAATATTTGATCAAGAAGATGCACATGTCATTATCGCATATCTAGACAATGAGCCAGTAGGATTCGCATTATATTATTATAATTATTCTACGTTTAAGGGTAGAAAAGGATTGTATTTAGAAGACTTATTTATTTACAAAGAGCATCGTCACAAAGGTATTGGAAATCAATTGTTTGATTATTTAAAGAATAAAGCGAAAAAAGAGAATTGCGGACGCATGGAATGGGTTTGCTTAAACTGGAATCAAAAAGCCATCGATTTTTATCTTAAAAAGGACGCACAGTCTATGGATGAATGGACAACGTTCAGAATAGACGAAAATAATTTATAAACCTTAAGCAAACTATTTGATATACCCGTCGGGGCATGTTAAAATATACAAGAATTCATATCAAATTAGGAGGATATACATATGCCAGTAAAAGTTACAACAGACACATTTAAAAAAGAAGTTTTAGAATCAGATGTTCCAGTTATCGTTGATTTTTGGGCACAATGGTGTAGACCATGTTTAATGGTAGCGCCAATTCTTGAAGAAATCGCTGAAGAATTTGAAGGCAAAGTAAAAGTTGCAAAAGTTAACGTTGATGAAGAAGGTTATTTAGCAAACCAATACAAAGTATCAAGTATTCCAACAATCTATTTATTCGAAAACGGTGAAGTTAAAACTCAAGTGATCGGATTAATGAGAAAAGACGACTTAATTAAAAAATTAGGGATTTAAGGATGCATGATGTAATAGTAATTGGCGGAGGACCTGCAGGGGCATCCGCCGCTATTTATTTACAAAGATCAAAACTTGATGTTTTATTAATCATGAAAGATTACGGAACACTTGAGAAAACCAGTCATATTGATAATTACTGGGGATTTGAATCGACGATGGATGGAAAAGACCTTGTTGAAAAAGGACTTTTACAAGCTAAAAGATTAGGTGTCACCATTAAAGAAGAAGAAGTTTTAGAAATTGAAAATGATTTAATGGGTGAACATAAATTTACTGTAAAAACCGATATAGAAACTTATGAAGGTAAGACTGTACTTCTAGCGACAGGACAATCAAAACCTAACTTAAGCGTTAAGGGTTTTAAAGAATATACAGGAAAAGGTATTTCTTTTTGTGCCATCTGTGATGGTTTTATTTACCGAAATAAAAAAATTGGTGTTGTTGGAAACAAAAAATTTATGTCTGAAGAGTTAGAAACATTATCGAACTTCTCAGATAATATAACAGTATTTACAAATGCTCATGAATTAACTGTTGAAGTTGATAAAAAAGTTGTTAGAGGGAAAATCATTGAAATACAAGGTGATGAAGTTATTAATAAGATCATTACTGAAAATGGTGAGTATGAAGTTGACGCTTTATTTATTGCGATGGGTACCCCATCAGCAAATGACTTTGCATTAAGAATGGGCGCGATGATTGACAAGAATAACATTGTTGTTGATGATAAATTCATGACAAACATTCCTGGGCTATTTGCTGCAGGTGATTGTGTTGGTGGATTACTACAAATTGCTAAAGCCGTGAGTGACGGTGCACATGCTGCAATTTCACTTAACAAATACGTAAGAGCTTTATAATATAAAAACAAAAGACAATTAGTTTAAACTAGTTGTCTTTTTTTACTATATTCCAATTATTTTTAATAGCATGTTTTTCTAATTCTTTATCAGGATTCACAGCATATGCGTCACCAACAAGTTCTAAGATAGGGATATCATAACCATTATCCGCATAAGCTTTAGAGTTTTTATAATCAGCGTCCTTAAATCTTTCTATTAAAGCCTTTTTCTTTTCATCTTCTATCAGAATATGTATTTTATCTGAAGGCAAGATTTGTCCATTTTCTTCAGATACAGAACCAATGATGGTGTCAAAACCATCATTTTTAAATGGTTTTAGAATGATATCAAGATTACCACTTAATAAAACAATATGAAACCCATTGGCTTTATCTTGAAGTATTTGTTTCTTCATCGGTTCAAAAATGTATTTTTGTAGATTATTATAGTGATCAATTAAAAATTGATCTAATGTTTCTCTTGGTACAGAACGAAATAAATCGGCGGTTTTTCTCATGGTATAAGGATTGATTTTTCTTTTTGTCCAACCAAAAATCTTTAATTTATATAAAACATAACGCCAAATAACGCCATACCATATTCTTTTGTAGGCTTTATCATTTAAATGTTTCTCTTTCCATAGTTTATACATTAATGGTAATGTTTGTTTAGAAACATAAGTACCATCAAAATCATAGATTGCTAATTTCATATATACCTCTTTATTGTATTCAATTATAACATAAAAAAATGACGTAAAAGTAATCTTACGTCATTTTTAATAATTTTTATAGGTTAATCTTTTGTTATTGATGTAGTAATAAAATCATTTCTCTTAATGTTTTAGCTGCGACAGCAGTTGAAACTTCAGTAGGATCAATTTTTGGTGCTAATTCCACAATGTCTGCACCCACTATATTATTTAGTTTTTCAAATAATTTTGTAGCATGTAGTAATTCTTTATAAGAAATACCACCTGGTTCAGGTGTTCCAGTTCCTGGAAATACTGATGGGTCTAATACATCTAAGTCAATGGTGATATATACAGGAAAATCTTTGATTTCATCAATAATTTTTTCTAAAGTATCGATGGTGAATTTTTCCATGTATGTATGACCAGCATTTGCAAATTCAAATTCGTGTTTGTCTCCACTACGAATACCAAATTGATAGATGTTGTTATCGCCTACAAGATCATAACAACGTTTAATCACAGTTGCATGTGATAATTTCATCCCTAAGAATTCATCTCTTAAATCAGTATGGGCATCTAAATGAATGATTTTAAGGTCTTTATATTTTTCATGATAAGCTTTTACAACTGGATAAGTGACCAAGTGTTCACCACCAACCATCATGACTTTTTTATTGTCTTTAATGATGCTTTTCGCTGTTTCATAAATGATATCAAGTGATGTTTTAACATCACCCATTGGAATGTCTAAATCACCAATATCTGATGTTTTATAATCTTTTAAATCCATGTCTTTATAGACTGAATACCATTCAATCCCAACAGATTCAACTCTAATGGCGTTGCCTGCAAATCTTGTACCTGGACGGTAAGATGTGGTTGTATCTAATGGTGCAGAGAATAAGACGACTTGAGAGTCTTTATATTCAGCATCACAACTTTGAAACGATAAATCAACTTTTTTATAATTCATTTTAAATATCCTCACTATATTTGTGCCAATTTTCTTTATCAACGATGGTAATCATCGCATCATCTAAATCACTTTGTAAAGCTTTACTTTTGTTTGAATAGAATTTTATGTCATCGATAACTTCTTGAGTGATGACCTCACCAGGGATAACGATTGGAATTCCAGGCGGATAAATCATGACTGATTCACCAGCAATTTCATTGACTGCATCATCTAGTGAAACAATTAATTTTGGTGCATGGTATGCATCCCTTGGTCTTGAATAAGTTTCAGGAAACATATATTCAAAAACAACTTTAGGGAATTTATCCCTTACATCATTATAATCATCTGAAAGCTGTTTGAATCCAAGATATAATCTTTCTAAGTCTTTTTTTGTTGTTCCAATGGTTAAAATCGCTAAGACTATATGAGATTCAGCTAATTCAAGTTGAATATTATACTTTTCTTTCATTAATTGGTAGACTTGAAATCCAGATAACCCTAGTTCAGATACTTTGATGATTATTTTTGTTTCATCCAAACCGAAACAACCTTTTTTTTCTATATATTCTTTATCAATGACTTTTATTCCAGGAATGTCTTTCATTCTTTCTCTTGTTGCATTGGCCATTGTTAGTAATTTAGCAATACGTTCTTCACCTTTAAAAAACATGGTTTTTCTTGCAACATCAATACTTGCCATTAGAAGAGAACTCGGTGATGTTGATTGTAACATGTTTAAAGTTGCACGTAATCTTTGGTGGTTAATTCTTTTTCCTTGAGTTAAAATAACTGAAGATTGTGTGAATGACCCTGCTGTTTTATGCATAGAAGTGGCTGAAATATCTGCGCCTGCTTCCATTGCCGATAAGGGCATTTTTTGTGAAAAATAATATTGTGCCCCGTGGGCTTCATCTACCATGACGATAGTATCTCTTTCGTGGGCGTAATCAGTTATTTTTTTCAAATCTGATACAACACCAAAATAAGTTGGATTAATGACAAATACTGCAACTGCATCAGGATTTTCTTCAATTGCTTTTTTAACAGATTCAAATGTCACATCATTGGCAATTCCAAGTTCTTGATCAATATTCGGTTTTATGAATATTGGGAATGCACCAGAAAGAATCAGTCCATTAATCACTGATTTATGAACATTTCTAGGTAAAATTATTTTATCATTGGCTTTACACACACTCATAATCATCGCTAAAATACCAGTGGTAGTACCATTGGTAAGGAAGTACGATTTATCAGCATGACATGCATCAGCCATAAGATTTTCTGCATCACGGATAACGCCAGTTGGTTTGTTAAGATGATCTAACCCTATTGGTGAGTTTGCATCAAGTAAGTAAGTTCGTTTTCCTATATACTTGATTAAATCATTTTCGATTTTACCAAGTTTATGGCCTGGCACATCTAGTGGTGTAACCTTGCTTTTTCCGTATTCTTTTAACTTGGTAAAAAACGGCGTTTTGTTGTGTTTTTTGTTTATCATAACATCCCCTTCTTTTATATGTATTTCAATAAGAAAATAATACCATAAAATTCTTAAATTGCAATATAAAATGTCTTGTTACAATGAATATTTTTTCTTGAATAATATATTTAAAAATGATAAGTATCATTTGTATCTTATTATATAATAGAAAAGGAGTAAAACCAAATATAGTAGTGAAAGAATACCTAATTTGTGATAAAATAAATTTAGGAGTGTGCGATGAAAAAATATAGAAAAAAATTGAATCAAATCGATGATGAAATTCGACGTTTATTTATTGAACGTATGAAACTGATTAAACAAATAGCAAAATATAAAATAGATAACAATATTTTAGTTGAAGATAAAGCAAGAGAAAAAGAAATGATTGAGCACATTGATATTGAAGATCCATTAATTAAGGATTTATATATTCGTGTATTAACAGAGATGATTTCAGTATCTAAGATTTATCAAGAGACAATTAAAGAGGGGGCATTATGAGATATATTGATTTAAGAAGTGACACTGTCACAAAACCAACAAAAGAAATGCGAGAAGCAATGACGAAGGCGATGGTAGGAGATGACGTTTTTAGTGATGATCCAACCATGAATGAATTAGAAGCATTAGTCGCGAAAACATTAGGAAAAGAAGCTGCTGTATTTATACCTTCAGGAACATTTTCAAATCAATTGGCTTTATTTACACATTGTAAGCAAGGTGATGAAGTGATTGTTGATCAGTTTGCACATATCGTTCAACATGAATCAGGCGCATCTCCAATCATATCTAGCGTACAACTTTTCACTTTAGAAAGTGACCTTGGTATATGGGACTTAAATAAATTAGAGAAAATGATTAAGAAAAGAACCATTTCAACAACCAGAACTAAATTAATCTGTTTGGAAAATGCATATAACGGAAGAGTTTTACCTTTAGAATATTTTGATAAAGTAAGTAAGGTTGCTAAAAAGCATGATTTAAAAGTTCATTTAGATGGCGCAAGAATATTTAATGCAGCGGTTGCATTAAAAGTTGACGTTTCTGAAATAGCAAAATACGCTGATACAGTTAGTGTGTGTTTATCAAAAGGACTTTGTGCACCAATCGGATCAGTTTTAGTCGGATCAAAAGAATTTGTTGAAGAAGCTAGAACGAAAAGGAAAATCATGGGTGGAGGTATGCGCCAAGTAGGTATCTTAGCCGCTGCTGGTAAAATAGCAGTAGAAAAGATGTCTAAGAGATTAATTGAAGACCATAAAAATGCTGCTTATATGGAAGATATATTAAGAAAAATACCAAATATCGTCATCGATGAGCGACAAAGAGATATAAACATGGTGTTTTTCGATATTGATGATGAAAGAAAATTCGATTTATTAGATTATCTATTTAAAAATGGCGTTAAAATACTTGATTATGAAGATGGTTTTAGATTCGTAACACACAACGATTTGAATAGAGAAGATATCAAAAAAGCCATTAAAATGGTTGAAAAATACTTTCAATAATAACTGTTATTTATTATTGAAAAAAGGTTTGTTTTGGTATTTTGATTATGTTATAATACTTTTGGTTTAAATGAAAATAATTAAATGGAGGATAGATAATGATTTTTCACAAAGCAAAAGGGATACAAATTGAAGGGAAAAAGGAACTTTGTAAAAGACATCCATTAGCGGATTATTTAAATCCTGATTCAGTTTATATTCCATTGGTTCATAGAAATTTAAAACTAGAACCACAAGTTAAAGTTGGAGACTTAGTAAAAATTGGTCAAGTCATTGCTCAATTTAAAACTTATGCTTCATTCATAACACATGCAAGTATAAGTGGTGAAGTGAAATCTATAAAAAAAGTATGGCATTCAACTGGAAAAATGGTTGATGCGATTGAAATTGAAAACGACCATAAAAATACATTAGATGAAAGCATCAAAGAAAGAAAAAATGTGAATGAGTTAACTCGTGAAGAGTTGATTGATATTATGAGAGATGCAGGAATCACAGGTATGGGTGGTGCTGGATTTCCAAGTTACATTAAGTATCAAACAAAGGAAAATATTGACACAGTAATTATTAATGCTGTTGAATGTGAACCATATTTAACATGTGATTACCAATTCATAATAAAATTCCCTGAAAAACTATTAAAAGGTGCTACTTATATGATGAGAGCAGCAGGTGCAGATGAAGTGGTTGTTGCTTATAAGGTGTATAACACTAAAATTGAAGAGGAACTTAACAAACTTACGGAAAAATATCCTCATGTTAAGTTATCTCCAGTTAAAGATATTTACCCAGCAGGTTGGGAAAAATATATCGTAGAGCAAGTCACAGGAAAAACATATACATCACTTCCTGCTGAAATAGGTGTGATTGTGAATAACTCTGCAACTGCCATTGTATATGCAGATGCAGTTGAAAAAAACATTCCATTAATATCTCGCCCAATCAGTATCACTGGCGAAGGTATTAATGATCCAAAAACATTCTTTGCACCACTAGGGACTAAAGTGAGTGAACTCATTGAACAATGTGGTGGATACGTAGAGGGTCTAGATCCAATGAAAGCAAATTATATTGCAGGTGGTCCAATGACAGGGCGAGCAATATTTATTGATGATTTAGTCATGGATGATACATTAGGTGCAGTGATTGTTAAACCATTTATCACGTGGGAATATCCTGAGTGTTTAGGGTGTGGACGTTGTGCTGATGTATGTCCAGTTTATTTAACACCAACAGAAATTAAAAAAGCTTATGAAAGAAAAGATGTAAAATTATTAGATTATCTAGATACAAAGAAATGTATGCAATGTGGATTGTGTTCATATGTGTGTCCATCTCATGTTGAAATTACAGATTCAGTTAGTAAGGGTATAGACTTACTAAGGAAAGGAGCTAAATAATGGCGAGATTTGCTGGCGGTAAAGCCCCATTCTTAAGAATATCGGACCAAAAGGGTAAGAATACTAACACCATCATGAGAGATTTCTTGATTGCGTTATTACCAGTTGTCTTATTTAGTTGGTATAAAAACGGTATTCAAGTATTTTTAGATGGGAATATTAATTTCTTTGAAATGTTATATCCATTATTCCTAATTATAATGGGTGGATTCTTATCAGTTGTTATGGAAGGTATATTCTTCTATGTAACCGATAAGAAAAATAATAATTTAAAAAGTATTTCACACAAACTAACAACTTCTTATGCAGTTATTCCAGGGATCATTCTTGCGTTGTTGCTACCAATTTACACACCAATTTGGGTGTTAATGGTTGCAACATTTATTGCAACCATTATTGGTAAAATGTTGTTTGGAGGTTTCGGCCACAATATCTTTAATCCAGCGTTACTTGGTTATGTAATTGTTGGATTTACATTGTCTGGTTTCATTACAGATGCAGGTGGCGTGTTTAATGGATCTGAAGTTTTAATCGATTCATATGCTAGTGCAACACCTCTTGGGATTTTTGCACAATTTAGTAATACAGGAGAAGCATTCTCATTTGCAACGCTTGTCGAACCATATGGAAACTTATGGAACTTCTTTATCGGAACAATACCAGGTGGATTAGGCGAAACATCTGCCTTGGCGATATTAATTGGTGGTATTTGGTTAGTTGCTAGAAAAATAATCAAATGGTATACACCAGTTATCTATATAGGAACAGTATTTATTTTATCATGGATTATTGGAATTAATGTTGGCGAATCAGGCATTTGGTTCCCCACTTATTCAATTCTCACTGGTGGAGTAATGTTTGCAGCAGTATTTATGATTACTGAACCAGTTACAACACCAACAAACCCATTAGGGAAAGTTGTATTTGCATTATTCTTAGGAACTTTAACAGTGTTATTTAGATTTGTTGGTAACTTACCAGAAGGTGTAGCAACATCATTAATTTTAATGAATATTTTCGCTATTCCGATTGATACATATAGCGGTATTATTAGAACCAGAGGATTCAAAAAGCCTGGTTTATCATTTGCTTCAGTTTTATTTGTTATTTTCATAATAATTGTCGCATACACAATCATTGCATCTGTTAATATGTATACTGCGTTTTTACCAATCATCAACATTTGGCAGGTGATATAAAATGAAAGAATTTTTAAATAAAAAAGGATTAATTATTGTCTTATCAACATTATTACTGATTGTCTTTGTTTTTGGTGGTATGTATTCTCGTTATATGACGAATCAAATTGATGTAAATGAACAAAATCGTTATGAAACATCTTTACTTGAGTTGGTAAATGATGGGGTGACACTAGAATATTTTGATGCTGAAGGCGTTGATAAATCTTATCATACTCCAGGCTCTGAGGATGAATATTCTCCTAGCTTATTAGATTCTTATAAAGTAATGGATGATTCAAATGTAGAAACAGCAGTAATTTACGTTATAGAAACAATTGGTATCAGTGCTGGATTTGTTGCAGCTTATGCAATATCAGTTGATGATGATCAATTATTAGCTGTTAAAGTGATTTCTCATAATGAAACTGATAATCAAGACAATAGATATTTTAATAGATTGAATGACGCTTTCTTTAATCAATTTACTAATAAAGATTTAGATGTTATTGACTTCTCTGTTGATACGATTGCAGGTGCGACTCTTTCGTCTCTAGCATTAGATATAGGAATGAAATATGCGAGAGAATTATATGCAGCTGATTATGCTTTTGAAATCATTAACGTTATTTTAGAAATTAACTCATTAAATTATAATTATGATTTAGATACAATTAATGAGTTTTCATTTATCGCTGAAATTACCTTTGATGAAGATGATAAAACAGCGATTGTACATTTAGATACTGACTTTAATTATATTGATACATCTAGCGGAGACGAGGTCACTCAAGGAGTGATTGATGCGCTTCCAGTGTTTGTTTCTAAAACACATATTTTATGCTTGGATGTCACTATTGAAGGATATGATGAAACAACAAGAGAATTATCGATTTCTGTAAATGGTTATTCTCTTGCCAGTGTAAAAATGATTATTTTGATTAACTCTGCGCTTGATGCAGTTGAAAATGTAACTTTTATTTCTTCTGATGAGTCATATGATTATTCACATGGATATTCAGGTTCTGGCGTTCCTGAGGTTGAACAAGGTTATATTGATGGATTCAATAGTCAAGGTGTAATTCTTGATGAAACTGCAGGCGCTACTGTAACTTCACATGCAATGGGAAGAGCGATTGAGTGGATTAAGTCTTTAGAAATAGCTTTGAATGGAGGGAACTAAATTGAAAAATAATAATGGATTAATTTCAGGTTTAGTTTTACTTTCATTAGGATTAATCTGCGGCTTATTATTGGCTTTTGTTAATGAATTAACTGTGGAACGTATTGAAGCTGAAGAATTAAGATTAAAATTTGATGCAATTGAAGAATTTTATGATATAGCCAATTATGATTTAGAAGAGATTGTTCTTGAAAACGGAACAATATATGTGTTAAAAAGTCAAAGTAACTCTGAAATTGAACATCTAGTCTATTCATTTAGAGCAAAAGGATATGGTGAAGATGTTGAAATGTTAGTCGCTGTTAATAAAGATTTATCAGTAGAGGGCTATACAGTCACCTATCAAAATGAATCACCGGGGATAGGAACTAAGATCGTCGGTAATGATTTTAATTATAATCAAGCAGATGATGTATCTACTTTTGATAGTATTGGTGGAGCTACAGTGTCATCTAATGCTGTAAAAGCAATTTTCACTGAAGTATCTGAAAGAGCACAGTCTGACTTTAATGGAGGTCTTTACGACGACGAACCAATTGATGAACCAAATGAACTAGAAATCACAGTGGACGACTTTTATGACAGCGATCTATTTGATATTGAAGAAGTAGAAATTGAACAAGGAACTATATATATATTAAGACAAGATAATCAAATTGAACATTTAGTATATGTAATAAGTACACCTGGATATCATGATCAAATTGAAATGTTTGTTGCTGTTAATAAAGATTTATCAGTAGAAGATTATATCGTGTCTTATTCAAATGAAAATGAAGGTTATGGAACTAAGATTGTCGATCGTGATTTTAATTATAGTGTTGCAAATGATTTATCTACATTTGATAGTATTTCTGGAGCAACTGTATCATCTGACGCTGTGAGACATATTTTCTCTATAATTGCTGAAAGAACTGAGGATGACTTTGGAGGTGGTTTAGATGACTAAAAAAGAGAATTTCTTAAAAGGAATATTTAAAGAAAATCCACTATTTGTTGCTTTACTTGGTATGTGTCCTTCACTTGCCGTAACAACATCAGTTGAAAACGCATTGGGGATGACAATTGCAGTTGTATTTGTTATGGTGTTATCAAACTTTCTTATCTCATTAATTATGAGTAATGAGAAACTAGCAGCACTTGTTAAACCGGTGAGAATACCAGTTTATATTGTTGTGATAGCAACACTTGTTACAATTGTAGAAATGCTTATGCATGCCTATTTAATTAGTTTATATAAATCATTGGGTATTTTCATTCCTTTGATTGTTGTTAACTGTATAATTTTAGGTAGAGCTGAAGCGTTCGCTGCTGAAAATAAACCGACAGACTCAATCATTGATGGATTGGGTATGGCCTTAGGTTTTGGTGTGGCGATATTGATTGTGAGTATTTTTAGAGAATTCTTAGGAACAGGATTATTGACAATTTGGGGAGATTTACAATTTGACTTGAACTTTATCTTTGATTTCTTAAGAATAAGTCCACTTGGAATGTTTACTCAACCAGCTGGAGCATTTATATCACTAGGATTCATTCTAGCGATTATTGCAGCTGTCTCAGCTAAAAGACAAGAAAAACAAATCAATCAAGTAAAGGGAGTGAAAGCAAATGTCTGATCTCATTGCTATTGCCTTTTCGGCTTTCATATTACAAAATATAATTTTAACTCAATTTTTAGGTATTTGTCCTTTTATTGGGGTATCAACTAAAAGAAGTTCAGCTTTAGGAATGGGTTTTGCAGTTATCTTTGTGATGTTGATTTCATCTTCTATAACTTGGTTATTGTACCATTACGTTTTAGTGGAATTTGATATTACATATTTAAGAACCATTGTATTTATCTTAGTCATTGCAGCACTTGTTCAAATGGTAGAAACTTTCTTAAAGAAAGCATCACCATCATTATATAAAGCATTAGGTATTTACTTACCATTAATCACAACCAATTGTGCAATTATTGGTGTGGCGTTATTAAATATCTCTAATGAATATAATTTTGTTCAAATGGTAGTTTATACAATGTTTATTGGCTTAGGTTTCTTATTTGTGATATATATCTTCTCAATGATGAGAGAAAAACTTGATCACGCACCTGTGCCAAAAGCATTTAAGGGCGCACCAATTGCTTTAATTGTTGCTGCAATATTAGCGATCATCTTTACTAGATTCGGAGGATTGATTGAATGGATTTCTTAATTAGTATACTTGTACCAGCAGGTGTTTTAGCCGGTATTGGATTTGTGTTAGGTTTATTGATTAGTTTTGTTGCAAAAGTATTTTATGTAGAAGAAGATCCAGCAATTGAAGAAGTTGTTGAATTACTACCCAAATATAACTGTGGTGCTTGTGGGTATCCCGGATGTAAAGAAATGGCAATTGCTTTATTAAATAAAGAAAGTAAAGTGATGCAATGTAAACCTATAAAGAAAGACTCTGCTGAAGAGTTAAAAACATTTTTAAAAAAGCATTTTGAAAATTGAACAATAATTATGAGACCACTTCTATTTGATGTGGTCTTTATATTAATATTAGCAAGATATAAGTACCTAAAAAGCTTAGATAATATGTGGTTTTTGTGATGTAATGATAAAATAACGACTGTTACTTACGAAAAAGTAACGACTGTTACTTAAAATTGATATTTTTCATTCAAATCTGTTGCAAAAACATAACGAGTGTGTTATATTTTATATGCACTTAAAAAAACATATTAATTTTAAGAAGGGACAGGTTTTATAATGAAAAAATTATTAACAATTTTATTTGCAGCATTCTTATTAATAGGGGTAGCTGCATGTAATGGAGAAAGAACTTATACTGTAGATGGAGAATACACTGCATTTGAAATCGATTCAGACTCTCCTACACTTACTTCTGTAACAGTAACTATCGAAAACGATGAAATTACTGGTTACTACATTGATGTTTTACAATCAAATCGTTCTACATTCGCTTGGAATGAAGAAACTAAAAAAGAATTAGGTTATGGATATAGAATGCATGGTCAAAGAGATTTATCAGAAGCTGACTATATTACTTGGTTAGAAGATAATGAAAAACTTGAATGGTTTGAACAAGCTGAGTTAATTGAACAATATTGGATGGAAAACGGTGTTGATTCAGTAACAACTGATACAGAAGGAACAATTGACAATGTTGCTGGTGTAACTGTTAGTGATAGTTCATATACTGTTTTAGCTGCTGAAGCAGTTCAACAAGCTAAAGATGGTGTTATTAAAGCATACGCTGTATCAAGTTCGGGCGATCCACAAGTAACTTGGGTAGAAGTTGATTTAGATGCAAACGGAGATGTTGAAGACATATTTATTGATGTTTTACAATCTGATGTAACTCAAACTGCTGGAGAAGATACTGATGAAGATGCTTCAGATGATGAATTCTCATTTGCTTGGGATGAAAAAACAAAACAAGAAAAAGGTTTCGAATACAAAATGCATTATAGAACATATAGTGCGACAGATGATACGCCTACATTAGCAGAGTACGAAACTTGGTTAACTGATAATGACAAATTAGAATGGTTCCAACAAGCTGACATGATTTCTGACTATATCGTTGAAAATGGATGGGAAGATTCATTCGCAGTTGAAGGTGTAGATGAATTATCAGCTGTATCAGTTACAACTTCTGAATATGAAGCTGTTTTACAAGAAGCATTTGATTTAATCGCATAATAAAATATTTAATTTTAAGAGTTGCTAATTTTTAGCAACTTTTTTCTTTTTATACAATAAAGAAAGCGCTTTATTTTTTAACTTTTCATTGTTATAATATAAAAGAAAGATAGGTGATATTTTGATATATATAAACGGAGATAATCTTAACTTAAATTCATTTGTTAAAATCGTATTGGATCATGAATTGGTTGGGGTCGAAAAAGAAAGTATAAACAAAGTGAATACTGCATGTGACTATGTAAAAAAGGTCGTTGATTCAGGTGTACCAACTTATGGTATTAATACAGGATTTGGACAGTTGAGTACAGAATCTATTGATAAAAAAGACACATCGGCTTTACAAGAGAATTTAATTAAAAGTCATGCATGTGGTGTTGGAGAACCTTTAAAAGAAGCTTATGTAAGAGGCATGCTTCTTTTAAGAGTAAATGCATTGATTAAAGGTTATAGTGGAATACGTTATAAAGTCATTGAAAAAATGCTAGAACTTTTAAATAATAATGTTTTGCCAGTAGTCTATTCACAAGGTTCGCTTGGTGCAAGTGGTGATTTAGCACCACTATCTCACATGGCCCTCCCATTAATTGGTTTGGGTGAGGTTTTAATTAACGGAAATAAATATCATGCGAAAGAAGGCTTGAACAAAGTTGGAATTGAACCACTTAGTGGCCTTGTTGCTAAAGAAGGGTTAGCTCTAATTAATGGGACTCAAGCCATTACAAGTATTGCGGCTGTCACAATTTATCATGCCCTTAACTTATTTAATTTAAGTGTTCATACACTTGGATTAACAATGGAAGCATTACATGGAATTACAGATGTGTTTGATTCTGAAATTCATCAATTAAGAAATCAATCTGGGCAACAATTTGTTGCTTCAAGATTAAGAGATATATTAAGTGATTCTAAATTAACATCAACTCAAGGTGAATTAAGAGTCCAAGATGCTTACTCATTACGTTGTTCACCACAAGTCTTAGGCGCATCATTGGATGCGATTAATTATGTGTATGATGTGATTGAAAAAGAAATGAACGCTGTTACGGATAATCCTCTAGTATTTGCAGAGAGACAAAAAGTGATTAGTGCCGGTAATTTTCATGGGCAACCTTTAGCATTAGCGATGGACTTTTTAGCGATTGCCATGAGTGAGCTTGCTAATATTTCTGAAAGAAGATTAGAAAGAATGGTGAATTCAGCTTTAAGTAATGGATTACCTCCATTTTTAGTGAAAAAACCTGGACTGAATTCAGGGTTTATGATTGTTCAATATTCAGCGGCTTCATTGGTGAGTGAGAACAAAGTATTGTCTCATCCAGCAAGCGTGGATTCAATTCCATCGTCTGCGAATCAAGAAGATCATGTTTCAATGGGAAATCATGCTGCTAGAAAAGCTGGAGATATTGTTGAAAATGCTTATAAAGTTATTTCAATGGAATTATTAACCACTTTACAAGCAGTTGATTTTAGTGATCCGAATAATTTAAGTTCAAGAACTAAAAAAATCTATGACTTTATACGAAAAGATATTAGTTTTATTGAAGATGATGTTTTGATGTATGAAAGAATTCATAAAATAGAAGCAATGGTAAAAACAAAAGCATTTATAAAGATGATTGGTTAGGAGGATTTATATGGATATCACATTAGATAAAATATTTAAAAAATTACCTGAACCTATTACATTTGATAAAGACACTAGAAGAGCCCCTAAAAGAGATTTTTCTTTGAGTGAAAAAGAAACAAAATTGGCTCTAAAAAATGCTTTAAGATATATTCCGAAAAAATGGCATGATGAATTGGCAGAAGAGTTTCTTGACGAATTATTAACCAGAGGTAAAATCTATGGATATAGATTTAAACCTAAAAAAAGAATATATGGTAAACCAATTGATGAATATCCTGGTAAAACGGTTGAAGCAAAAGCATTTCAAGTTATGATTGATAATAATCTTGATAATGAGATTGCCCTTTATCCTTATGAACTTGTGACTTATGGTGAAACTGGTTCGGTATTTCAAAACTGGATGCAATATCATTTGATTAAAAAATATTTACAAGAGATGAACGATGAACAAACATTAATCATTATGTCTGGTCATCCTTTAGGGTTGTTTAAATCTAGCAAACAATCTCCACGTGTCATCATCACTAACGGCTTAATGATTGGTGCATTTGATGACCTTAAAAATTTTAATAGAGCGTCTTCATTAGGCGTTGCCAATTATGGACAAATGACTGCAGGTGGTTGGATGTATATTGGACCACAAGGGATTGTTCATGGAACGTATTCAACGTTATTAAATGCAGGACGTATGAAACTTGGTATTCCTGAAGATAAAGATTTAGCGGGTAAACTATTTATTTCAAGTGGTCTCGGAGGAATGAGTGGGGCTCAAGGTAAAGCAGTAGAGATTTCAGGTGGTGTTGGTATTATTGCTGAAGTTGATGATTCGCGAATTGAAACCAGACATGAACAAGGCTGGGTTAGTAAAGTTGCCAAAAGTCCAAAAGAAGCTTTTGAAATTGCGACTCAATATATGGAAGATAAGTTACCAATTGCCATTGCTTTTCATGGTAATGTTGTTGATTTATTAGAATATGCAAATGAACAGGATATACATATTGATTTATTAAGTGATCAAACCAGTTGTCACGCAGTTTATGAAGGTGGTTATTGTCCAGTTGATATTTCTTTTGAAGAAAGAACAAGACTCTTACAAACAGATATGGACAAGTTTAAAAGATTTATTGATGAAACTTTAAAAAGACATTTTGATGTGATCAAGGAATTGGTTGCTAAAGGTACATATTTCTTTGACTATGGGAATTCGTTTATGAAAGCTGTTTATGATGCAGGTGTGACAGAAATTTGTGCAAATGGTGAAAATGATTTAGATGGATTCATTTGGCCAAGTTACGTAGAAGATATAATGGGACCGGTTTTATTTGATTATGGCTATGGCCCATTTAGATGGGTTTGTTTGTCTGGAAATAAAGAAGACTTGGAAAAAACAGATAAAGCAGCTATGAATGCCATAGATCCAGACAGGCGTTTCCAAGACAGAGATAATTATCAATGGATTAGAGATGCAAAGAAAAATAAACTGGTTGTTGGTACCTTGGCGAGAATTTTATATCAAGATGCTTATGGCCGTTTAAAAATCGCGCTTAAATTTAATGAAATGGTTAGAAATGGTGAGATAGGTCCTGTGATGTTAGGAAGAGATCATCATGATACAGGTGGAACAGATTCACCATTTAGAGAAACATCAAATATCAAAGATGGTTCAAATATTATGGCTGAAATGGCAACACAAGTGGCACTTGGCAACACAGCCCGTGGTATGAGTTTAGTCACCCTTCATAATGGTGGCGGAGTTGGTATCGGGAAAGTTATGAATGGTGGTTATGGTATGGTTTTAGATGGCACTTATGAAAAAGATGAAATCTTAAAAACAGCCATGTTACATGATGTCATGACAGGTGTATCAAGACGCGCTTGGGCAAGAAATAAAAATGCTATTTCTACCAGTCAAGAATATAATGATATTGATAATGATTCATTCATCACTTTACCTGAGTTAACAGATGAAGATTTCATTGATAAATTAGTAAAAAGCAAATATCAAAAAGGAGGAAAATAATGGTGAAAATTGTTGAATGTGTACCTAATTTTTCTGAAGGCCGAGATCAAAAAAAAGTTGAAAGAATTATGTCTGTTATTAAAAACAATAACGAGATTAAATTAGTAAATTATGAAGCCGATGCTGATTATAACCGAACGGTGGTAACACTGATTGGTGATCCTGAAAAAATGATTGATGCATTGATGGATTTAACTAGCGTGTGTTTAAAAGAAATTGATTTAACAAAACACAGCGGAGAGCATGCGAGAATGGGCGCTATTGATGTGATTCCTTTTATTCCTATCTCTGGTATCAAAATGAGTGAATGTGTTGAATATAGCGAAATACTCGCAAATAAAATTGGTGAAACATTTAATATCCCAGTGTTTTTATATGCTGAGGCAGCTAAACAAGAAGATAGAGTGAAATTACCGACAATTAGAAAAGGCGAATTTGAGGGCATGGAAGAAAAAATTAAAAATCCTCATTGGAAACCTGATTTTGGCCCAGCGAAAAGACATCCAAGTTTTGGATCAGTTGCAGTTGGCGTAAGAGATTTTTTAATTGCTTATAATATAGATATTGAAACTGATGATGAAAAGAAAACCAATCAATTTGCTAGAGCCATTAGAGGTAGTAGTGGAGGTTTTCAATACATTCAAGCTGGACCTGTGTATTTAGAAAATAGAGGTCATACACAAGTAACAATGAACATCTTAAATTATAAGAAGAATCCAATCTATAGAATATTTGAAACAGTCAAAATGGAAGCTAAAAGATATGGATTTAACGTACCATCGGCTGAAATCGTTGGATTGGTGCCTAAAGATGCATTGGTTCGCTCATTAAGATATTACTACGGCGTAGAAAATAAAATTTTTGATAAAGAGATGTCAATTGATGAAGTTGTTGAAGGATGCATAAAATATTTAAAATTCAGAGATTTTGATCAAACAAAAATCATAGATTATTTCTTGTAGGAGAAATCATGAAAACAATCATTCATAATATAAAAACAATATATACATCTAAATTAAAACCACCTGTCAAAGGAAAAGATATGGCATCGATAGAAACAATTGATCAACCATATTTAGTGATTGAAGATGGTATTATTCAAGTCATTGATAAAGGCAACTATCACAAACATTTAGATAGTGATACTGAGATTTATGATGCTAAACAATCCATCATGATACCGGGTTTAATTGACTCACATACTCATTTGGTTTTTGGTGGGTCAAGAGAGTTCGAATTTAGTCAAAAGATTGCTGGTGTGCCTTATTTGGATATATTAGCAGCTGGTGGTGGTATATTAAACACTGTAAATGCAACAAAATATGCAAGTTTTGATGAATTGTATGAACAAGCAAAGAAATCTTTAGATGAAATGTTTCTATTTGGGGTTACATCTCTTGAAGTTAAATCAGGATATGGATTAGATTTGGAAACTGAAATGAAACAATTAAAAGTTGCAAAATTGCTGAATGAAAATCATCCAATTGATATATACATGACTTATCTTGGTGCACATGCATTGCCAAAAGAATATAAAGATAAAAGAGATAAATATATTGATCAAGTCATTGAAGACTTAAATGTTATTCATCAAGAGAAATTAGCAGATTATGTTGATGTATTTTGTGAAACTGGTGTTTTTACTGCCAAAGAGACTAAGAAAATATTGACAGCAGCTAAAAAACTAGGGTTTAAACTAAGAGTACACTCAGATGAAATTGAATCAATTGGTGGCACAAAAGTAAGCATTAATTTAGAAGCTAAAACTGTTGACCATTTAATGGCAATTACTGAAAGTGATATGGAACTTTTAGCCAAATCAAATACGATTGGTAATCTTTTGCCTTCAACATCATTCTTTTTAAATAAAGAATATGCACCAGCAAGAAAGATGATTGAAAAAGGGATGGCTTTAGCTGTGTCAAGTGATTATAATCCAGGTTCAACGCCATCAGAAAATTATCAATTAACCTTACAAATTGCTGGTAACAAATTGAGAATGTTACCAACTGAAATTCTTACCGCTTCAACAATTAATCCTGCGTATAGCTTGGATATCGATGAATTTGTTGGTAGTATAGAAGTAGGGAAATCCGCTGATTTATTATTACTGGATTGCCCAAATTTAGATTATTTTATTTATCACTATGGTATTAATCATACACACAGTGTTTTTAAAAAAGGAAAATTATTTATTGAGAATAGAAAGGTAGTTGACGAATAAATGAAATTAGTAGATATGACCGTTAAAGAATTTATTGATGCATTAGCATCTAATTCAGCAGCTCCTGGAGGCGGCAGTGTTAGTGCCTTTGCTGGTGCGAATGGTTGCGGATTGGTTGCTATGGCGGGAGAATTAACTTTTGGTAAAAAGAAATTCAAAGGGTTAGATGAAGATGTGAAAAAGAATTTTAAAGACCAAATTGATTTCTTTAAGGAAAACAAAGGAAAATTTCTTAATTATATTGATGAAGATACAGATGCTTTTAATGGATTGATGGATGCTTTTAGAATGCCTAAAGAAAAAGAAGAAGATAGAAGCAACAGATCTTTAGAAATTCAAAAAGCAACGATGGAAACAATTAGAGTACCTATGGAAGTTTGTCATTTAGCAATTGAATCGCTTAGAAAAGTATCCGATGTTATGACTTATGCAAATAAAAATACCATTTCAGATCAAGGTGTTGGCGTGATGATGTTACATACAGCGATTGAAGGATCAGCAATGAATGTGTTGATTAATTTAAGTGGACTTAAAGATCAAACATTGGCAAAAGAATATAGACAAACTGTAGAAGATATTAAAGTAGAAGCGAATGCTTTAAGAGAAACGCTTTTAGGAAAAGTTGTTTTATAAAGGAGGAGTTTTATGAAATTATTTGCAGATACAGCGATTATTAAAGAAATTGAAGAAGTGAGTCAATGGGGGATTATTTCTGGTGTTACAACCAACCCATCATTGATTGCTAAATCAGGTATTAGTTTAGAAGATGCCATTAAAAAAATTGTAAACTTAGTGAATGGCCCAATTAGTGCTGAGGTTCAAGAAGGCAAAGCAGAAGGTATGCTTGAAGAAGCAAGGGTTTATGCTAAAATGCATAAGAATATTGTTGTTAAAATACCAATGACAATTGAGGGTGTTAAAGCTGTTAAACAATTAACAAAAGAAGGTATTAAAACAAACGTTACATTGGTTTTCTCAATGTCACAAGCATTGATGGCAGCCAGTGCTGGCGCAACTTATGTATCACCGTTCTTAGGAAGACTAGATGATTTAACTGAAACAGATGATGCTGGATTTAAATTGGTTAAGGACATTAAAGAGATGTTTAAAACATATCAATTCAAAACTGAAATTATAGCCGCTTCAATTAGACATTTAGAACACGTAAATCAGTCAATTAAAGCTGGTGCAGATATTGCAACGATACCTTATAAAGTATTAAAAGAAATGGTAAAACATGAACTAACTGATAAAGGATTAAAAATATTCGCGGAAGCAAGTCAAAAATAACACCAATTATTTGGTGTTTTTTTTTGAGATTTTTGTGATGTAGGAGGAATTTCTTGCAATTTGACACCTTGTCATATACAATAGAATTAGGTAAATTTTAAGAGGTGATTAAAATGCCTTCACAAACTTTTAAGAATTTGAATAAAGAGAAAAAGAATAAAATTATTAATGCCGCTATACAAGAATTTTCTGAAAGAAATATTGGGGAAGCTTCTATCAATAAAATTGTTAAGAACGCCGAGATATCTCGAGGTAGTTTTTATACTTATTTTAATGATAAATATGACTTGGTTCACTTTCTTATAGATAGTGTTAAACTCAATCTATTTAAAACACTTGAAGCCAAATTCATTGATTCAAACCGACGTTTTCATCAGTTGCTACTGATTGTACATGATGAATTATATTCACTATTAGAAAATCCAAAATATAACGCTTTAATTAAAAACATTTCACTTTTCTTTCACAATCATTTTATTGAAGGTCATAATGAATTACCTGAAGGGATGCAATATGACTTTAAATTAATAATGGATTATGTTGATAGAGAAGAATTCAAAGAAAATACAGATGAGTTTCTTTTTAAAACGATGATGATTACACAAGCGATATTAAAAGAAGTTCTATTGATTACCATAGTACAAAAGAGTTCTATTAATGATTCAAGAAATAGGTTTACTGATCTTCTTAGATTGGTCGAGCAAGGATACAGGAGGAATTAACATGTTAAAATTAAAAAATATAAGTAAAACGTATACAATAGGTGAATTTTCACAGAATGCTCTAGACAAAGTAAATCTTGAGTTTAGACAATCTGAATTTGTTTCAGTGCTCGGGCCTTCGGGCGGCGGTAAAACAACATTATTAAATGTTATTGGAGGATTAGATCACGCTGATAGTGGCGATTTAATCATTAATGGCGAATCAACGAAGTCTTTCAAAGATAAACAATGGGATATGTATCGTAATAATTCAATTGGGTTTGTTTTTCAAAGTCATAACTTAATTTCTCATTTAAGTGTATTACAAAATGTAGAAATGGGATTGTCACTTAGTGGAACAAATGCTCAAGAGAAAAGAAAAAGAGCCATTGAAGTATTGGATAAAGTTGGCCTTAAAGATCATATTCATAAAAATCCTAATCAACTTTCTGGAGGACAATCTCAAAGAGTTGCTATCGCTAGAGCATTAGCAAATAACCCTGATGTTATTTTAGCTGATGAGCCTACTGGATCATTGGATACTGAAACAGGAACCCAAGTTCTTGATTTAATCAAAGAAATTGCTAAGGAAAAACTAGTTATTATGGTCACACATGATTCAGAGATGGCTTATAAATATGCCAACCGTGTAATTAACATCAGAGATGGAAAAATTACAGATGATTCAAATCCAATTAAAGATGATATAGAAGAAAGTGGCACTCTGAATTTGAAAAAAACTGCAATGTCATTTACCACGGCCTTTATTTCATCTGTGAATAATATTAAAACAAAATTAGGTAGAACGATTCTAACAGCTTTTGCTGGAAGTATTGGGATTATCGGTATTGCTTTGATTTTGTCTTTATCAAATGGTATGCAAGGGGAAATCGATAATTTTGAAAGAGAAACTTTATCTAGTTATCCCATTACTATTGAACCAATATTTATAGATTTCTTAGGGTTTATGGAATACTCTGCTGAACAAGATGATTTAGAGTCTCATCCATCATACGATTACATCACACCTGAAA
The DNA here is from genome assembly GCA_027859085.1 of Mycoplasmatota bacterium. Classification (GTDB taxonomy): domain Bacteria; phylum Bacillota_I; class Bacilli_A; order Izemoplasmatales; family Hujiaoplasmataceae; genus Hujiaoplasma. The sequence goes on along the minus strand of JAQIBJ010000106.1, from coordinate 18,810 downwards.
GCAATATTTTTGATGAAAACACAAAAATTAATAATATCAATCAAGATTATACAGAATATATCGATCGATATATAGCGAATGAAGGACAAGAGACATTGGCTGGATATTCATACAATTATAGAATAAATATGTCGCTTCTTTCTGAAATTGATTCTGAATACGTTGAGATATATACTGAATCTTCTATAGTTTCAGGACCTTCTGGCTTTGGACCTGGAGATAATATGATTCCATTTTATTTACAACCAGACGGATTGGTCTTTGATGACAATTATGACCTTTTAGCAGGAGAAGCACCAGTAAATGATTTCGAAAATAAACAGATCGAAGTTTATCTAGCTATTAGTGCTTTTAATCAAATGCCTAGAGAATACTTAGAAGCTTTAGGATTTGATCTTGATAATATTGAAGAAAACACACAAATTAATTTTTCTGAATTTGTCGGAAAACAAGTAAAATTATTCGTTGGAGATTATGATACTGATAGTGATATTAACGAAGCTTATACAGTCACAGTTTCAGGGATTATTAGAACAAAAGAAAACTCTAATATTTCATTATTTATGAGGAATGGTTTGGTTTATCCACCAGAAGTTGAAGAATACCTAATGACAACTTATCCTCAAGAAATCGGTGGCATACAATCTATTTCACTGTATCCAAATGATTTCAGCAACAAAGATAAAGTTTTAACTTACTTAGATAATTATAATATTGGTAAGACTGAAACCAATGCGATATTCTATAATGATCAAGCAGCTTTATTTACATCAATATCGGGTGGTATTATTGACGCTATATCAATTGTATTAATTGCATTTGCTTCAATATCATTGGTTGTATCATCGATTATGATTTCAATTATTACCTATGTATCAGTGATTGAACGTACCAAGGAAATTGGGGTATTAAGAGCACTCGGAGCTAGAAAAAAAGACATTTCTCGTGTCTTTAATACAGAGAACATAATTATAGGTTTCTCTGCTGGTTTAGTAGGTATTATCATTACTTTACTATTAATGATTCCAATTAATATTATTTTAGAAAATATGTCAGATATTTCAAATATCGCGAAGTTAAGACCATTACATATTATTTCATTAATCATAATATCAATCTTTTTAGCATTTGTTGCTGGGTTGATTCCTGCTAGAATGGCAGCTAAAAAAGACCCTGTAATCGCTTTACGTACTGAATAGTAATTTTTTCGTTTAAATATATAAAAAATATGGTATAATCAATAACGGATTATACCATGTTTTATTGGGGGGAACAGATGGACTTATTTAAAAAGTGTTACGATTATGACATTACAAAAAAATATAAAGAATTAGGGTTATATCCTTATTTTCATGCACTAGAAACCAAACAAGACATAGAGGTCGTTATGGAAGGTAAACGCCGCATTATGATAGGGTCAAATAACTATTTAGGTCTTACAGGAGATCAAAGAGTTATAGATGCTGGTGTGGAAGCACTTCAAAATTTCGGTTCAGGCGTTTCTGGCTCAAGATTTTTAAACGGGACGTTAACCATTCATATACAGTTAGAAAAAGAACTTGCTGAGTTTTTAAATAAAGAATCATGTATGACATTTTCAACTGGATATCAAACAAACTTAGGCATCATTTCAGCAATTGCTGGTAGGAATGATATTATTTTTTGCGATAGAGAAAATCATGCGAGCATTTATGATGGTGCAAGATTATCTTATGCAAAATTAGTTAGATTTAAACATAATGATATGGAAGATTTAGAAATGAGATTATCAGAAGCAGATCCTGAAGCAGGAAAATTAATAGTGACTGATGGTGTGTTTTCTATGACTGGTGATATTGCAAAACTACCAGAAATCATTAGATTAGCAAAACAATATAATGCTAGAGTGATGGTGGATGATGCACATGGTTTAGGTGTACTAGGTAAAGGCGGACGTGGTACTGCTGAATACTTTGGCTTAGAAAATGAAGTTGACATTATTATGGGAACTTTTTCAAAATCATTGGCAAGTTTAGGTGGCTATATGGCTGCGAGTGAAGAAGTTATCAATTATGTTAAACATAAAGCAAGACCATTTATATTCTGTGCAGCTATCACACCTTCAAATGCAAGAACTGCATTAGAAGCATTAAGAATTTTAAAGGCTGAACCGAACAGACCAAAACGATTACTTGAAATCGCTGATTATGTTAGAAAAGGTTTAACAAATAAAGGTTTAAAAATTATTGACCATTCTATAGTTCCAATTATTCCAATATACACATTTAGTGTATTAAGAACAATGGTGGCATGTAAATTATTGTATGATAGAGGTGTCTATGTAAATCCTGTTGTTCCACCAGCAACACCAGAGGGTGAGTGCTTGATTAGAACAAGTTATACTAGCACGCATACATTTGAATTAATGGATGAAGCAATTGAAATTATAGCTGGCGTATTAAATAATTTACCTGAAGATGAAGATGAACTACTAAAGGTATTAGAGGAAAATGAATAAGATAGTTTTAGTATCAGGTGCATCAAGTGGTATTGGTTTAGAAACAGCAAGACATTTAAGTTCCAAAGGTTACCAAGTCATTGGTATTTCTAGATCATATCCCAAAGTTGAATATAATTTTGATTATTTCCTTTGTGACATTACTGATGAAAAAAAAGTAATAAAAACAATGCATTTAATCGAAGAAAAATATGAACATATTGATGTTCTTATTAACTCTGCAGGTATGGGTATATCTGGAGCCATTGAAAATACGCCTTTAGAAGAAGTAGAACAAATATATAATGTTAACGTTTTTGGTCACATTTTAGTGACCAAAACCTTATTGCCTTTATTAAGAAAGTCAAAAAAAGCAAAAATAATAAACATTAGCTCTGTTGCCTCAGAAATATCATTGCCTTTTCAAGCATTTTATTCAATGTCAAAGGCAAGTATTGATGCATTTACCAAAGCATTATCGATGGAACTAAAACCATTTAAAATAAAAGTTTGTGCAGTATTACCTGGAGATATTAAAACAGGTTTTACCAAAAATCGCTTACAACCATATCAAGTAGAAAATGATTTATATACAGAACGTACTAAACATTCACTTAATAGAATGGCAAAAGACGAACAAAATGGCATGGATCCAATTAGAATTGCTAAGAAAATCGAGAGATTGATTAAACGAAATAGAATACCCTTAAGAACAACTGTGGGATTTTCATATAAAGCAATAAGAGTTTTAAATAAATTTTTACCTGAAAAAATTGTTCAATTTTTTGTGAGAAAACTTTACGGATAAAAGGAGTAGAATATTTTGAAAATATTTATTGATAAAAAATTTATTCCAAAAAAAGATTACCAACAATTATTAGATATGTTTCCTCAAGTAGAATTTGTTCATGACTTTGAAAATCATAAAGACATAGAAGCTTTTTTTGGATTAAATTCACTACTTGAATCAGTTGACATTGATCAATATAAGAATTTAGAATGGGTTCAATTGTACATGGCGGGTTTTGACAATGTAGATGTGGAAGGCTTAAAAGCTAAAGGATTACTCGTGAGTAATGCTAGAGATATTTTTTCAATTACTATTGCTGAAGACATTATTGCAAAAACTTTATATTTTAATAGAAATATCAAAGAGTTTATTGAAAATATGAAAACGAAAACTTGGCAACCAATCTGGAAAGATCCTGAAATATACAATTCAACGATCGGTATTATTGGCACTGGTTCAATTGGACAAGAAACTGCAAAACGTCTTAAATCTTTTTCTCCTAAAGCTATTTTAGGTCATCGAAGAAAAGATGAGTCTGTTGAGTACTTTAACCAAATATTTACAGGTGAAGATGGTTTAGAAGAAGTCATTAAAAATTCTGACTACCTTATTTTGGCGATGCCCTTAAATGATGAAACAAAGTATATGATTGATAAAGACAAGTTGTCACTTATGAAAAAGAATGCAATACTTATTAATATAGCTAGAGGACAAGTCATTGTTCAAGATGATTTAATACAAGTTTTAGAAAACAATCAAATTAGAGGTGCTGCACTAGATGTGACAGACCCTGAGCCTTTACCTAAAGATTCAAAACTTTGGGATCTAAATAATGTGCTTATTACACCACACAATGCTTCTTCAAGCGAATACATGGTTCAAAGGTTATTTGATTTGACATTAAAAAATTTACAATTATATTTAGAAAATAAAGAAGTTAAGTATTTATTATAAATAAAGGTAAAAAAAAGTGTAGATTTAATCTACACTTTTTGTTTTATAATAATTTTTTCAATAACTGTTTCAAGTATTTTTGGTTCAACTCTAGAACCATATCGTCCATAAACTTCACCATCTCTGTCAATCAAGAATTTAGTGAAATTCCATTTAATCTTTGATCCAGTTAACTTGTTTATAATGGTTGGTTTGTCGCCTTCTTCACCAGGTGTTTCGTCATAAGGTTTAAGACTTTTTAAATATTTGTATAACCTAATGGTATCTTTACCATTGACTTTCACTTTAGCAAAAGTTTCAAATCTAGTTCCAAAGTTTACTTTGCAGAATTCAGCAACATCTTCATTACTACCTGGTGCTTGAGACATGAATTGATTACAAGGTAAGTCAATGATTTCTAAACCTTTGTCTTTATACTTTTTATATAAATCTTCAAGTCCTTCATATTGTGGTGTATAGCCACATTTAGTTGCAGTATTTACAATAAGCAAAACTTTACCTTTGTATTTTTCTAATGAAACATCTTCATTTTTAGTGTTTTTAATTTTATATTTATAAACTGACATAATATCACCTCTTATATATATATTAGCAAAAATTAATGAAAATTCATAATTATTTCACTTGTGAGTGAATCATTTCCTCTTTTTTTATGCGTAAATTGACTGCAATTAATAAAATGAATCCTATTGCCATCATTAACGCACTGAAGTCAAAAACATAAATAGGTTTCTTGTCAAATAGGAATCCACCTATTAAAGGACCTATCACCATACCGATTGAGAAGAAAGACTGTCTGATACCCATTGTCGTGGAATATAAACCATCTTTTGCCTGGTTAGCAATAAAGTTTTGTTCTAACGGAATGAAAATGGCATGACCAATGATGTATATCATTAAAACTGAATAAACAGCAAGAATAAAATTATTGGCTCTAAACACATAAAGAACAGCAATAATACTGGTGACTTGTATCACTTGTAAGACTCTTAAATTCTTTTTTATCTTAGATACAAGTGGAACAATAAATATACTTGTTAAAATACCAACAATACCAATGACTAGGTTATAATTACCAATATCATCAGTACCGTACCCTTGAGCATTAAAGAAAACATCTAGATATTTACTTAAATTGGTAAAGGCAATGGACATAAAAATAAGTGATATTAAAAAGATTAAAACAGATTTATTTATATTTTTTATATTTTTAAAACTTTGAAAAACGTTTGGCTTTTTATTAAAGGAAACGTCTTTTTTAACTTCTTTAATAAAGAAGTATATACTCGCGGCATGAATCAAATTCATAAATGCTTGAATTAAGAAAATACGTTCTAGAGATGTTTCACCAGTCCCTAACAAAGAGACAATGGTTTCATTGGAACTAATAAATCCACCAATCCAATATCCAACACTCCGGCCTAAGGCTAAAGAAGCAGCCATCCAGGCTAAGTGTTTTGCACGATTTTCAGGTTTTGAAATTTCAATGGTATGAGAGATGAAGAGTGTGACTGTAGCGCTGACACCAAAACCACTCATAAATCTAAAGAATACCATCCAATACATATTTTCAGAATATCCAAAACCAATTTGTCCTAAACTATAAAGAATTAAACCGATAATCATCGCAGTTTTTTTATTGCCTCTATCGGCAATGATTCCCCATATAGGCGCACCAATAACTAAACCTGCACTCATAGTAGAATAAAAAACACCAAACATATAATCAGGAATCCCTGAATTAGTAACAAATGCCGGTGTCACAGGATGACCAAGATTATGGATCATACCTTGGATAAAGTATATTAAAATTAAGATGACAAACGTTTTCTTCATGTTATCGGTCCCTTCAATATTATCAAATGATATTATACACGATTTTAATAATATTATCTAATAAGATGATTTAAAAAAGCAACAGAAATTTCTGTTGCTTTCAAAGTTTAATTAAATCTCTTTTTCAAACTTTCTAATTGTTCACTTAATACTTTAGGTAGATGGTTTCCATAAATTTGATAATAGTTTTCTATTGATTTAATTTCCTCTTGCCAAACTGCTTTATCAACTTTCAGTAATTCATCAACTTTTTTTTGTTCAATTTCTAGATTAGATAAGTCAAAGTAATCTAAACTAGGAAGATATCCTATTGGTGTTTCCTGATAATTATCTTTATTATCAGTTCTTTCTAATATCCATTTCAAGACTCTGATGTTATCACCAAATCCTGGCCATAAATATCCTGATTCATCTTTTCTAAACCAATTGACATAAAAAATTTTAGGTAATAAATCTTCAGTTGTCTTATTTTTCATTGACTGCCAATGTTGTATATAGTCAGAGATGTTATAACCTATAAATGGTAACATAGCAAAAGGATCACGTCTGACTTTGCCAATATTTTCGTCAATGGTCGCAGCGGTAATCTCAGAGCCCATGATTGATCCTAAGAAAACACCATGATCAAAATTAAAACTTTGATGAACCAAAGGAATAGTTGAAGGACGTCTTCCTCCAAATAATATTGCTGATATTGGAACTGGTTCCTCAAAATTTTCAGCTAGTATAGGGCAGTTTGTTAATGGTGATGTAAACCTTGCGTTTGGATGATCTGGTCTAATGGAATCACCTTTATACCAATCATTTCCATGCCAATCAATTAAATGATTAGGAGCTTCTTTCGTTAAATCTTCCCACCAGACATCGCCGTTATCTGTTAACGCAACATTTGTAAAAATTGTATTTTTAGAAACAGCTGCGATGGCATTAGGGTTTGATTTTTTTGATGTGCCTGGTGCAACACCAAAGAAACCTGCTTCAGGATTAATGGCATACAATTTACCATCATCCTTAATATGCATCCAAGCGATGTCATCGCCTAGTGTTTCTGCTTTCCAACCTTCTAAATTAGGATTAATCATTGCTAAATTTGTTTTACCGCAAGCACTCGGGAATGCACCAGCTAAATATTTTACTTTGTTTTCTGGGTTGGTTAACTTTAAAATAAGCATATGTTCAGCAAGCCAACCTTCTTTTTGTGCCATTGCACTTGCAATTCTCAAAGCCAAACATTTTTTTCCTAGTAAAGCATTTCCACCATAGCCTGATCCATAAGACCAAATCATTTCATCTTCAGGAAAATGTGAAATATATTTTTGTTCTATTGGTGCACATGGCCACTCAGGATCTTTCATACCTTCCTCTAAAGGATAACCGATTGAGTGTAAACATTTGACAAATGACTTACCTTTATTTAATAAATCAGTGATTTTATTTCCAGTTCGTGTCATGATTTGCATATTTAAAGCAACATAAGCACTATCGGTAATTTCAACACCTAGTCTTGACATTTCAAGACCAACAGGTCCCATAGAAAAAGGAATGACATACATTGTTCTTCCTTTCATAGACCCTTTATACAAATCAAGCATTAATGGTTTTAATTCGTCTGAAGGAACCCAATTGTTGGTAGGTCCTGCATTATTTTGGTTTTTTGTTGAAATAAATGTTCTCTTTTCAACCCTAGCAACATCACTTGGGTGAGAACGGTATAATAGTGAATTTGGTCTTAGTGTAGGGTTAAGTCTTATGGCTTTTCCTAATGCCACTTGTTCATCAGCAACCGTTTTATATTGTTCGTCATTGCCCTCCCATAGGATGATATCTTTGGGCTGGCATAAATTTTTAATTTCTTCAATCCAGTCAAGTAAGATCTTATTTTTAATCATTTTGATTGCATAGAAAAAGTTCTATGCATCTCCTTTCTGTAATTTTTTTATTTATTTCATTTATCTTCTCGATAAATTTGTTATAATGTTTATGGATGAGGTGACTTATGGAAATAAAAGATAAAAATATAGCTTTATTAGTTGATGCGGAAAATATATCTCCAAAATATATTGAAATCATTGTTGATGAAGCTAACAAATACGGAAAAATTAATTACCGAAGGGTTTATGGAGACTGGACAACACCACAACTTAATCCATGGAAACAAAAAATGAATGAGTTTGGATTAACCCCAGTACAACAATATGCCTATACTTCAGGAAAAAATTCTTCAGACTTTACACTAATTATTGACGCAATGGATATTTTATATTCAGGTAAGGTCAATAGCTTTTGTATCGTCTCAAGCGATAGTGATTTCACTAAGTTGGTCACGCGTTTAAGAGAAGATAATATGTTTGTTTTTGGTATGGGAGAATCTAAAACCCCTATATCATTGGTGAATTCTTGTGAAACTTTTTCTTATTTAGATAAAATGTTATCATCATATGATATAGAAGATAAAGGTCCTAAAAGAAAATCTGTTAAACCCACAACCGAAACAGTGGTTCAAGATGCCAATAAAACGTCAATCACACCTTTGAGAAAAGTTAAACTTGAACTAAAAAATATGATTAATTCAAATACAGAAGATGATGGATGGGCTTATTGGAGTTTAATTGCTCAACTTATTCAAAAAAAATATCCTGGTTTTCATCCAAGAAACTATGGTAAAAATATGAGACCAGTTGAATTCTTTGAAAAAATGAAAGATTTTCAAGTTAAAAAAGAAGATACAGTTATTTATATAAAAAATTCTTAAGCCAAATTTTTTTGGCTTTTTTTATTTGAAAAATTTATAGACATAATCAGAATTCATTAAATGTAATAATCCAGGATAATTCACATTAAAAGAAATGATATCTCCAACTTTATATTCAGTGTTTGTCACATCAAGAATAAGGTGATCTGAAGAACCACCTATAACAGATATGTTAGCATCGATAGGACTTAGGTTGTTTAAAATAACATCTTGCTTACCGATTGCACATATGGCTCTTTTCATCATACCTTTATCTTCGATATCAACTTTTTCACCAAAAGAGTTAATGCTAGTTTTACCTTCAGGAAAGCTAGGTTTCATTTTGCATTCAATGATTTCAGCTTCTAACACATAGTTGTCATGATTAAATCCTTGAATATCTTTAGAATAAGAGGTTTCTTTTCCGAAGAAGATTGATTCACCCAATCTTAAACTATTGATTTCTTTAGGTATCTCATTTTTACCAAATAAAGTAACAGTAGAAGAATTACCACCTGAAATAATCTTTAATCGCATGTTAAAATGAGCTTCAATTTTATTTTTAATCTTAACGAGTCTGTTTAGTATTTCTTTTCCAGGCACTAAACCACCATAGCAGGTTAGGTTTGTTCCTATTCCCAACAGATTAATATTCTCTAGCTTAAGTATTTCTTCAATATCTTTTAAGTAATCTTGAGAATGATAATATCCTTCTCTAAGGTCACCCAAATCAAACATCAAAATAATTTGATGTTTTTTATTTGCTTTCTTTGCATCATCATTCAGTTTTTTAATAGTTTCAAGTTCAGAATTTAAAGAAATGTCACTATATTGGACAACTTCTGAGGTTTCAGACAACATTGGTATTCTTACAAGTATTTTAGGTAAAGATATCTTGTTTAGTTTCTTTAGATTTTGAATTCTTGAATCACCGATATGAGTAATACCCGTTTTAATGAGTTCATCAATAAAATCAAAATGGCCTGAAAAAACTTTTACAATTGCCATGACATAATCAATATGATTATCTTTTGCTAAAGCCACCATTTTTCTAGAGTTTTCTAAAATATTTTTAGTATTAATAACTATTCTTGGATACATTCGACCATCTCCAAACTTTGCTTAAGAATCTTTAACGCGGCTTCTGGATGTTTCATAGATAAAACACCAATAGAAGCCATAATATAATGATGATCTATCCATATTTTCGAAATTTTAGGAGGACTTAATTTTAACTCGTTTTTATTGTTTAAAATTGTTTTGATAATTTGACAGTTGTTTTTTAATCTTGTTAACGCCCCACCTGTTGCAATAACATGTTTGATATTCGATAAATCTTTTCCTTCAGCATACATCACTTTTCCACTAGCATTAAACATTTTGATTAATCGTCCACTATGTCTATCAAGCGCTTGTTTAAATGCTTCTAAAGTCAATCTTTCAGTAAGTGGATATTGCCTTTGATTAGGGATTACTTGATATTCATTAATCACATCATTAAGTTCATCTAAATCAAGGTTTAATTCGTCACATAATTTTTCTTTAGAAATAATATTGATTAAATTTTCCTTGTTTATATAAACGCCTAAGTCACCCTCGACCGTTCTTTTTGCCATCGGTTCAGGTGCGATTAATATTTTCTCAATGGCTTCACTACCTTTCGTGACAGAATGAATATCTGTTGTAGCGCCACCAATATCAACAGTGATTAAATCACCCATTTCAACTTGTAATAATTTTGATGCTTCCATGACGGCACCAGGGGTAGGAATAATGTCTTGATTTATTAATGTTTTAACTTTCTCCATACCAGGTGCTTGAATAATGTGTTGATGGAATACCTCTTGGATAATTTTTCTCGTTTTATCAACTTGTAAATCATCAATTTTAGGATATACATTATCTGAAATAAAGAGATAGTCTGCTTGATTAGCATCTTTAAAGATTGTTTTAATTAAATTCTGATTTTGAATGTTGCCTGCATAGATAATTGGAATGTTTAATTTTAAATTAGCAATTTTTTTAGCATTTTCAATGGCTGTTTTTCTCTCGCCATAATCAACACCACCAGCTATCATAATTATATTTAAATTTAAGTCTTTAATTTCTTCAATATGATAGTCATCAAGAACACCAGCAGTAATCATCTGTATATTAGCACCAGCACCAAGAGCAGCTTCTTTAGCGGCTTTGACTGTCATGTTATATACAAGACCATGAACACTCATCTTTAAACCACCAGCAGCACTAGAACTGGCAAATGATTCATTTGCCAGTAGGCTGTCAGTATTCAATTGTTTTTTTAAATCTTCAATGGCACCCATCAATCCAACATTAACATCGCCTTCTAAAACGGTTGTTGGATAATAACCGCTGCCTAAAAAACGTGGATGATCTGTATTTAAATCATCAAACGCATTCACAACAGTAGTTGTTGATCCGATTTCGGCCACTAAAGCATCAATTCTCATTTTATTTTTCCTTTAATTTTTTAACTATGAATGAAGCAACATGTTGACCTTTTGTACCACGTGCAAACCCTTGATCAACACCTTGTTTTCTAGCTGTTTCAGGTGTAACCTGTGTTCCACCAGCGATGATTAAGAATTTGTCTCTAACACCTTTTTCTACAGCGTATTCATGAGTTTTCTTCATATTTTTATAATGGACTTCATCATGAGAGATGATTGTTGACATAAGGATTGCATCTGCATTAGTTTCAATTGCTGCATCGACTAATTTTGTAATCGGTACAGAAGTACCTAGGTACAAACAGTCAATACCATATTTTTCAATACCACCATGTTTGATATCAATGATTTCTCTTAATCCAACTGAATGTTCATCTTCACCAACAGTACCAGCAACAATCTTTATATCTCTGTCTTCTAAAAATTCTTTGATTTCTTTGTCAGATAATATATCAGGTTCTTCAGCCAATGTTAATTCATCAAGGTTGATATCAAAATCAACTTTACCTTTCACTTGAACTCGTGTAGCTTCGGCTTGATGTAAGACTTCTCTATGAATGACTTCAGGTTCTAGTAAATTCATCTTTTTAGCTATTTCAAGAGCGGCTGCTTCAGCGTATCTAACAGAAGTTGGTAAGGTTACATCAATGACAATCACGCCATCAGCCAACCATTCAACTTCAGGCTTAACGATATTAGAATTAATGTATTTTTCTTTTTCCGCCATACGTGTATTGACATTGTCAACAGGATCTAATTCATCAATATATTGAATTTTAGAACGATCTTCAAATGTAGAACCACCAATTAAAGACGCAGGAGATTCGCCATCTTTTAAACCATATTGTTTGGTATTGTTGTATCCATAATGTGCAGTGACTGGTGCGAAGTAGTCTTCGTCTCTTTCATAAACTGTGTTGGCGCCAATTCCACCATTGATTTCACGAGAAATTCCATCACCATTTCTTTCAGGATAAATACCTGAATCGATGAAATAGCCATCTTCAACGGCTTGGAAATATCCGCCATCTTGTAATAATTCTTCAAAGAATAAAATTGATCTTTCTTTAAGGTCTCTTACTTTTTTTGGAAGAAATCCTGTGTCTTTCAATTCAACCATCTCTAATAAACCATCCATACCAATTAATGCTTGTTTAGCAGTGTCACATGCTTCAACATTATACATATGCCAAGGAACATTACGGCCCTCATCAGGTGTAATGGTTGATTGGATATCTGTTTTAGTTAATTTAGAGATCATCATATTTAATACATGAGTTACAGTTGCTTCTCTAGTTGATGTTTCCATATATTTGGTATTCATTTGCGCACGCATTTTATACTCAGAGAAGAAGTCTCTTAATGCTTTTGCATAAGGCAAATTAATTTTTAAATCAGGTGCTGGAACAGCAGTAGGGGGTACAGTTGATAAAGCAATATTATCTTTTTTAATACCAGCTTTTACTGAGAATAAACTATTTATTGCATGTTGTACTAATAATTCCGGCATAACCTTCCAAGCAACCATTGCTGTTGCATTGGCATTATGAGCACCATCAATTTGAAGAATATCTCCCCAAGCCATGATTTTTTTTGATTCAGCTGCATCTACAAATGAACGAATCATATTGATATTACGATACAATACATTGTATTGAGGGTCTTGGTGAGCGCCGTTAACGCCTTCTTCAGCAAACATAACTGCGATATCAGGACCAGCAACACCAGATACATATGAATGATAATTAATTGGTCTTCCAACTTCATCTTCAATAATATCTAATGCTTTTCTTTGAGCTCTTACTTGTTTTCTAGTAATCGCAACCCCACCTATACCTTGTGGAGTCCCTTCAATCAATCCATCAAAATGAGATTGGCCAGCAGTACGAATGACCATTAAATGATCTGCGCCATGCCAAGCTGCCATTCTCATACGACGAATATCATCTTCAAATCTTCCTGATGCAATTTCTGAAGTGATGACTTGAATCGGTTGGGGATCAATGTTATTAAAATATTTAGCAGCGGGAAGAGGGACTGAATTTTTTAAAGGTTCAGATGCGTCAGAGTAAACATTGCCTTCCATATCTAAATTTTCAACAGGTTTTCTCCATGTCCAACCACGTCTTCTAGGTTCATATTTATCTAAGTCTTTTAGTATTTCACGAATGTCTAATTTTTCATTAATTTTCATGATGACACCTCAAAACTTTTCTTAACTTTATCCCAACCTTTATTATTGATTAAAGCTTGTCCAGCGTCTCTAATGCTGATTTTATCCAATTGTGATAAACGATAGATTACATGACCAGCACCTTTTGAAATTAATCCATGTTTAATAGTTTTTTCAACAATATCTTTTGCTTCAATACTTGAAAATCCCATTCTTAAAACCACAGATCTTTCAATCGCAGGGGTTGTATTTTTGTAAGCTAAATCGATTAAAGGATCGACTGTTTTTCCGGCCAATTCCCAAAATCTCGCTTTAAGTTGTTCATCAGTTAAATCATTTAAATGTTCACGACGTTTTTCAATGTCGTCTATTCTTGTTGCTCTTCTAATCATATTATTATGCCTCCACTTCGATGTTTTTATGCGTCAAAAGGTTTTTAACAAACTCAATAGAAGTATTTGTTTCTATTGTTAGAAATTCTAAATCTCTTTTAGAAATTTGTTTTAAACCTTTGATGTGATTGTAAATGTATTTTGTTTTTATTTCTTCTAAATCTAAATCAACAGCTTTTAAAAGAGAAATGTCTTTTGGAAATACGATTGATCTTCCAGGAATTTCATCCTGAGGATTTCCAAAATAAATACAGATGCCATTGTCTCTAGCAAATGCTAATTGTGCTTGATGATGTTTTCCAGCACTAGTATATTCAGTTTCTTGAACAATGATGACTTTGTCAACAGGTAGTTCTTGTGCCAAAGAAAAAGCAGCAGCTAAAGAAGTATTACCTGCAGGCCCTCTTTCAATTCCTTCTAATATAGATAATGCTTCAGTCATAAAGAAAACTTCACCTTGATTAACTGTTACATAGCGGTCAATATATCTTAAAGCTCTAGCAGCAGAACGTGGTACATCAGAGCGATCTGGATTCATAATAAAAGGGATTCCAAAACCAGTGTGTCCTGTTGTGAATGATTTTTTATTGAAATCAGTGTCACTTGCCATATGTAAACCTTTAAGATTAACACTTGAACCAACAATTTCTATTTTATTATCTGTGACTTGTTTAATACCTCTAGCGGTACCGGTTAAGTTTCCTCCACCTGCATTAGTAACCACAACCATATCCGGTTCTTTACCAGTTAATCGAATGCTGTCTTCTATTAATTCAGCGCCAAGAGATTCAATGCCTTTTATACCATAAGGTGTGTATAAAGAAGCGTTAAAATATCCTGTTTCTTCTAATAACAATAAAAATTTATAGAACAGTTCTGGACCTACGCTTAATTGAACAACTTCAGCCCCATAGGCTTCACAAGCTCTTGCTTTTTCAATGATTTCTGGTTGACCAATACCCTCTGAATCATAACATTCTTGGACAATGATACATTTTAAACCATATTTTGCAGCTTGAGATGCGACTGCAGCACCATAATTTCCGCTAGTAGCGGCTATAACGCCTTTGTAACCCATTTTCTTTGCTTGATAGCAAGAGATACTAGCGCGTCTTGCTTTAAAGCTTCCAGAGTCATTTAAAGCTTCATCTTTAATGAATATTCTTGCGCCATATCCAGGCTTTGAAACTTTTCTTGCTAATGCAGTAATATTTTTACATTCTTTTAAAGGTGTTTGTCCAACACCACTTTCAGCTTGTATTTTTCTGATTTCATCTAATCCAAAACCGCAATCATTAATCATCTTTTCAAAATCAAAACTGATATAGTCCTGTTCATATTGACTATAATCTATACCAACAGATTTTCTCATGATGTCATTTTTTCTTGCAATAACAGCTTCATAAGAATTATTCATTTGTCTCACCCCCAAAAAGGGTGTCTTTTAATAATCTATCGATATCTAAAATCTCTGGGACAAATTTACCATACGTATGCATGTAAGCGGGATTAGCTTCTAATAATTTTCCGGTTTCTTTACGTCCGGTTAGGGTATTGATTTCAACTTCATCACCAATATTAGCGTTTTCTAATAAATAACCCTTTACCCACATAAGAAGTGGAACTTTTTTTGTTTCTTCAGGAATATTTCCGGTTCTTTCTTCAGGTTTAAGTATAGTTTTTTTAATTTTTACCCAGGTATTTTTTTTAATCAAAATAATCACTCCTCATCAAGCAGTTTACGAACATCACCCATGATGGCTCTAGGAACTGGTAAATCAATCATTGTTTTTAAACCAGGTTTTGAATTAAGGACCAAAGGAATCATATTCACACAAATTGAAATAGTACCAATGCCACCTTCAACTTCAGGAACATTCGCTAAATTAATTTCAGGTTTACCATCAATTTTTATATAATCTCCTGTTGATACGCCAACCATTTCTGGTTCAATTTGTTGCGGATGATACATATTAATGACTTTACCATTGCTTAAAGTTGCTTTAGCAGACATTTCAACACCACAAACATCGCCTTTAGCAGCGAAGCCATAAGGTGATTTGCGATCAATATCAGTCACAATTGGTTCCATGCTTTGTTCAAATTTAGAAACTTCTAAACCTAATCCGTGAGCAATCATATAAACTGATTCTTTAAAACCAACATGACCAGCCATATCTCCTGATTCTAAACGTCTATTAAATTCTTTAACTGTTAAACCAACACCTTGTTCTTCCATAACGGTTTTACCAAACGGTGATAAAGAATTGATTCTTGATATTTCCATACCATTAACATCTTCCATCACACCAGAGATACATACTGCTAATAAATCCATCATCATACCAGGATTAACACCAGTACCTAAAATAGTTACCTTGTGTTTTTTAGCCAATGCGTCCATCTCTTTAGTCAGTTCAGGTTGATTGGCTAGTGGATAAGCCATTTCTTCAGCTGTGGAAATAACATTAATGCCCTTTTCGACGATTTTTTTAATCTTAGGATAAGCACCTTTAGTAAAAGAATCGGTTGCAAGAAGAACGATGTTTGGTTTTTCTTCAGTTAATATTAAATCGATATCATTAGAAATAATGACATCATGATCTTGACTATTTTTAACATCTAAAATATCAAACATACTCTTTCCAACATAGCCTTCATATAAATCACAAATACCGACGATGTCAAAACCTTCTTTTTTAAGAATCATTTTTGCCATGCCAGATCCCATGGCGCCAAAGCCCCATACAACAACTTTAACTTTATCTTTTTTCATACTAACCTCCTATGATTTTCGTTCCAGATTGACCTAATAAAGCTTCTTTCGCTTTATCAAGAGAAGCGATTAAAGCCACTCTATCTTTATTTCCATTCACAAAAGATTTACATGCTTCAACTTTTGGTAACATTGAACCTGCATGAAATTCATTATTTTTAATATATTGGTCCATTTGACTAATTGATAATTCATCTAAATCTTTTTCATTGGGTTGACCAAAGTTAAGTTTAACTTTTTCAACAGCGGTTAATATCACTAACATATCAGCATTTAATAGATCTGCTAGTTTAGCACTTGCGAAATCTTTATCAATAACAGCAGCAATCCCTTTATAACCGTTTCCGTCAGGAACAACAGGAATACCACCACCACCAACAGTGATGACTAAATGATTTGCTTCTACAAGTGTTTTAATAATATCTAATTCAACAATACTTTTTGGTTTTGGACTCGGAACAACTCTTCTGTAACCTCTATTTGCATCTTCAACCATAATGTATTTCTTTTCTTTTTCTAAAACTTTAGCTGTTTCATAATTCACAAAAGAACCAATTGGTTTTGTTGGTTTTTTAAATGCTGGATCAGTTGCATCAACTTCAACTTGAGTGATAATTGTTGCGACATGTTTATCGATGTTTTGTTTTTTTAGTTCTTTTTGGATTGCGTTTTGTAAATGATAACCAATATAACCTTGACTCATAGCACCTGATTCAGGAAAAGGCATTTCTGGATTATTATCATCCACTAAATGACTTTCAGCAAAAGCACTATTAATCATACCAACTTGAGGTCCGTTTCCATGAGCAATGATGACTTCATTGCCTTCTTTAACCATATCAACGATTGCTTTTGCAGCATCTTTTACTTTTTCTAATTGTTCTAAAGGATTATTTCCTAAAGCATTTCCACCTAAGGCAACGACAATTTTTTTCATTAGAAATCCCCCATTGTTGCATACATAACAGCTTTAATTGTATGCAATCTATTTTCTGCTTCATCGAAGACAACTGATTGTTTAGATTCAAATACATCCTCAGTGACTTCTAAAGCATCCATTTTAAATTTTTGATAAATGTCTTCGCCCATAATTGTTTCTGTATTATGGAATGCAGGTAAACAGTGCATAAAAATACTATTATCTCCAGCTAAATCCATGACATTTTTATTGATTTGATAAGGAGAAAGTTTTTCGATTCTTTCTTTCCATACGTGTTCAGGTTCCCCCATTGATACCCATACATCAGTATAAATAACATCTGCGCCTTTGGCACCTTCAGTAACATCTTCAGTTAAGGTAATTGTCGCTCCTGTTTCTTTTGCGATTTCTTTACATTGTTTCACCAATGAATCACTTGGCCATAACTCTTTTGGTGCGACAGCTCTAAAATTCATTCCCATTTTTGCTGCTCCAATCATTAAAGAATTACCCATATTGTTTCTTGCATCACCAAAATATGCGAACGTGATATCTTTTAAATGGCCAAATTGTTCAATAATGGTTTGAAAATCAGCTAAAATTTGAGTTGGATGATATAAATCAGTTAAACCATTCCACACTGGTACACCAGAATATTCTGCTAAGATTTCAACAGTTTTTTGTTTGTAACCACGATATTCAATACCCTCATACATTCTTCCTAAGACTCTAGCAGTATCTTTAATGCTTTCTTTTTTACCCATTTGTGAGCCAGTTGGTCCTAAATAAGTAACATTCATGCCTAAGTCATTTCCACCAGCTTGGAATGCACATCTGGTTCGTGTAGAATCTTTTTCAAATAATAAAACTATATTTTTGCCTTTCAAAGGTTCAAAAACAACACCTTGATGTTTTTTTTCTTTTAAATCCTTGGCTAAATCTAGTAATCCTTGAATCTCTTCCGTTGTGTAATCAAGTAGCGTTAAAAAGCTTCTTCCTCTAAAATTCATTTGCATATAAATCCTCCTTATTAATTTATGTTATATACTAACACATAACAATAAAGATTATATCACTAAAGCGCTTACAATTAAACCTTAATTTCTTAAAAATATAGTATTTTTCAAACAAATTAAATATTAGTAATTATTAATGATTTATAGTATAATTTTAATGAGGGTGCGCCAGTTCGGTTGCACATATATAGTTGGTGGGAATCCAACCTAGTAAGATTTAGCCAATCGCTAGTAGTTAGTCTTGGAGTCGAAGCCGTGAGGTAAGATTTAAGCGTA
>JAQIBJ010000098.1 GCA_027859085.1 Mycoplasmatota bacterium | reverse complement strand
CATCAACTCATTAACAATCAACATACCCCCAGGTTTTAACAAATTTTCCATTTGATTTAATATTGATTTAATATCCTTAATATGATGTAACGTATTTGATAAAGAAATAATATCGAAACTATTTTTCGGAAAATTAGTTTCTAACACATCTTTATCCATCCATTTAATCTTAGGATTGTCGCTAAAAGCGGATTCATCCATTTCTAATAAGTAATCGACAATATCAATGCTAATAATTTCTTTGTAATCTTGGAAAATATAATCAATAAGTTTTATAAAGTCACCTTTACCGGAACCTATGTCTAAAATTCGTGGGTTAATGTATTGTTCTAAATACTTTTTTAAATTTTTCATGGTACACCTCTCTACTACTAATTATACATATTTTACATGATTTGTGTTAAGATAGAAGAAATTAATCTAAAAAAATATTTAAGGAGTGAATAAAATGAAAAAAAAAGACATAATTTTGGTAATTTATATTCTTGTAATCATTGGTTTATTCGTTTTCGAATCAACCAGATTATTTGTTGAAACTCAAACGAAAAACCATCCATATATTTTAGGCTTTATCAAAACATCGATACTCGCGACATCCGGAGAACTATTAGCATCTAGAATTGTAACAGGAAATTATTTTACAAAAAAAGGCTTGCTTTATAGGTTCATTGTATGGGGAATCTTAGGGATGGGATTTGTTTTAATGTTTAACGTTTATTCTAAAGGTGTTATCGATTCAATAAATATCAATCTTCTGCCTCATTTAAATAACACTGGATTCATTAATAATCTCTATCAAGCTTTCTTGATAAGTTTAATTATGAACCTTACATTTGCTCCTGCTTTTATGATGTTACATAGAGTAACGGATACATATATTGATTTGGGAGAAGGCCGTATTAAAAACATAATTAAAACACCCATTAGTGAAGTATCAAACCAAATTAATTGGAAGAACTTTTTCGAATTCATCGTATTAAAAACCATTCCATTCTTTTGGATACCAGCACACACCATTACATTCCTTTTACCAGCTCATTACAGGGTCCTTATGGCAGGTTTTTTATCTATTGCATTAGGTTTAATATTAACATTAGCGAAAATTAAAAGTAAACAATTAGATTAGTTTTAGTAAACCAATTGATTTTCTATAGAAAAGTGATAAAATATTAAAAAACATATAAATCATTAGGGAGGGTTTTATGGATTATCTTATATATATTGCTGGTGGTTTTGCATTACTAGCAATCATTTTTGCTATATTATCATTTAAAAAAGTATTATCTTATGCGTCTGGGACAGATAAAGTCAAAGAAATTGCTGGGTATATTAAAGAAGGTGCAAATGCTTTTTTAAGTAGAGAATATCGTTTAATTATTATCTTTGTTGTCATCGGCTTTTTTGGCCTTTGGATAGCATTAGGTTTAGGCAGTGCATTGTCTTTTGTCCTCGGTGCTACTTTTTCAGGTGCAGCAGGATTAATTGGAATGAAAACAGCCACAGAGGCAAATTCAAGAACAGCCACAGCTGCCAATAACCACGGAATGAACGAAGCATTAAATGTTGCTTTTAAAGGTGGATCTGTGATGGGCATGAGCGTTGTCGGCTTCGGATTACTTGGATTAATACTAGTCTATTTTATGGCCAACACAGCTTTTGGTTTATCAGCGGATGAATCAATAAGTATCGCTGCTGGATATTCACTTGGTGCTTCTACTATTGCTTTATTTAGTAGAGTTGGTGGCGGCATCTATACAAAAGCAGCTGATGTCGGGGCAGATATAGTTGGTAAAATCGAATTAAATGTACCTGAAGATGATCCTAGAAATCCCGCAACTATTGCTGATAATGTTGGAGACAATGTTGGAGATGTTGCTGGTATGGGATCTGACTTATTAGAATCTTATGTATCATCAATAATTGGCGCCGCGACCATTGGTGCATTATGGTTTGAAACACAAGGCGTCTTGTTTGTTTTAATCATAGCTGCCATTGGTATTTTATCTTCTATTCTGGGTAGTTTATTTGTAAAAAGCAAAGCCAATAGTGATCCTCATCGTTCTCTAAAACTTGGAACATATATGAGTGCGTTATTCTTTGTTATAGGAACTTTTTTAGTTACTTTCTTTTTCAAAATAAATCAATACAATACAGGTCAAAGCAAATTACCATCAAATTTAGGACCATTTTATAGTATAATCGTTGGCTTAGCTGTAGGATTGTTTATAGCATTTATCAGTGAATATTATACTTCTGAAAAATACAGGTTTGTTAAGGAAATTGCCAAACAATCTGAAACAGGACATGCAACAAATATTATTGCTGGTATTGCCACTGGAATGCAAAGCACTGTTTTTCCTATTTTGGCGATTGCTTTAGGGTCTCTACTCGCCTTTGAGTTTGGCGGATTATTTGGTATTGGTCTGGCAGCTGTTGGTATGTTAGGAACTGCAGGTATGACTGTTAGTGTTGACGCTTACGGTCCAATCGCTGATAACGCTGGTGGTATTGCCCAAATGGCCAATATGGATGAAAGCGTTAGAAAAATAACTGATAAGCTAGACAGTGTTGGTAATACGACCGCTGCTGTTGCCAAAGGCTTTGCCATTGGTAGTGCTGCACTAACAGCTTTAGCGTTGTTTAGTTCTTATGCAGTAAAAGCCAACTTAACTAAAATTGATTTAATCAATTCTCACGTTATCTCAGGACTCGTTGTTGGTGGCATGTTAGCATTCTTATTTAGTTCAATGACAATATTTAGTGTGGGAAAAGCTGCAAACAAAATGATCGATGAAATCAGAAGACAATTTAGAGAAATACCTGGTATATTAGAAGGTGAAGCCACTCCTGATTATTCTAAATGTGTCGCAATTTCAACAGATTCTGCTTTAAAAGAAATGATTGCACCTGCATTACTTGCCATCATAACTCCAATTTTTGTAGGTTTTGTTTTCGGCGCAGAAGCATTAGGTGGATTACTAGCAGGTACTTTAATCACAGGTATCATGCTTGCAATCTTTATGGCTAACAGCGGTGGTGCTTGGGACAATGCTAAAAAATATATCGAAGATGGACACCACGGTGGAAAAGGATCTCCTGCGCATAAAGCTAGCGTCACAGGCGATACAGTTGGTGACCCATTAAAAGATACCTCTGGTCCATCGCTTAATATTTTAATTAAACTTATGACCACCGTTTCTTTATTGCTCGCAGTCATGTTTTAAAATACAAATCCTAAGCCCGTGCTTGGGATTTTTTAATACCAAATACGAAACATCTGGTTCGCATATGCAGACTATCTATGATAAAATTAAATTATCAAATGAAAAAAAGGAGATTTAATAATGAGATTTAAAGATTACAAGTATGAAAGACCAAATATTGAAAAATATCAAAAACAAGTGACAGATTTACTCAGTACAATCGGTGAAGATGTTGATAAAGAAACGGAAATTAAAGCCATCGAAGAATATATTAGAATCAACGACGAACTTGATTCTATGGCGACACTTGTCTCGATTAGAAATAGTCTAGATACTAAAGATAAATTCTATCAAGACGAGCAAGATTTTTTCGATGAAAATGGACCAAAATTACAAATGTATGACAATCAGTTTTCAAAAAAATTAATTAAATCAAAAAACCGAAAGACTTTAGAAAAGCATTTTGGAGAACTCATTTTTGAACAAGCTGAATTACAAGAAAAAACTTTTTCTGAAGAAATTATCCCTGACTTACAAAAAGAAAATAGGTTAAGCACTAAATATTCTAAACTATTAGCAGGTGCTGAAATCGAATTCGAAGGTAAAACATACAATTTAACCCAAATGGGACCATTCTTACAAAGTTTAGATAGAGACACAAGACATAAAGCACAATTAAAAACATCTGCGTTCTTCGAAGAAAACGAAAAAGAATTAGATGAAATCTATGACGAAATGGTAAAAACCCGTCATAATATTGCAAAAACTTTAGGTTATGAAAATTTTGTTCAATTAGGTTATGATAGACTCGGTAGAACCGATTATAACGCAAAAGACGTTAAAACTTATCGCGATCAAGTTTACAATGAAGTTGTGCCAGTTGTTAAAAAATTGGTTGAAAGAAAAGCCAAAAGAATTGGTATTGAATCACCAAAATCTTATGACTTGGCATTGTCATTTAAATCAGGAAACCCAACACCAAAAGGAGACCTAAAATGGCAAGTTAATATTGCTAAAAACATGTATGAAGAAATGTCTCAAGAAACTGGTGAATTCTTTAACTTCATGTTAGAACATGAATTACTAGAATTAGACAGTAAACCTGGTAAAGCAGGTGGTGGATATTGCACATACATACCAAACTATAAATCTCCATTTATCTTTGCAAACTTTAATGGCACAAGTCACGATGTGAATGTCCTAACACATGAAGCAGGTCATGCGTTCCAAATTTACTCAAGTAGAGACCTTCTTCCATCATATCGTTGGCCAACAATGGAGGCTGCTGAAATTCATTCAATGAGCATGGAATTTTTAGCTTGGCCATGGATTGATCAATTCTTTGTAGAAGACACAGAAAAATACAAATTCTATCATTTAGACAGTGCATTATCATTCTTACCATATGGCGTTACTGTAGATGAGTTCCAACACGAAATATATAACAATCCAACCATGACTCCAGACGAAAGAAAAACAACGTGGAGAAAAACCGAAAGAAAATATCTGCCTTACAAAGATTATGATGATGATGCATTTATGGAAAAAGGAACTTTCTGGTTTAAACAAGGACATATTTTCCAAGTTCCTTTCTACTACATTGATTATACATTAGCACAAGTGCTTGCCTTCCAATTTTTTGTATTAAGTCAAGATAATCATGAAGAAGCATTAGATAAATACATTAAATTATGTCGTTTAGGCGGATCAAAAAGTTTCGTAGATTTAGTTGAATCAACTGGCCTAGACAATCCATTTAAAAAAGGCACAATCAAGTCAGTTATTGAACCCATCAGCAAGTACTTAGATGGCGTGGATGACCAAAAACTTTAAAAGACAATATAATTGCTAATTTATTTATTTTTGATATAATTAGTAATGAAGGAGATGATAAAATGAATAAAAAATTAGTAGACGCAATTAACAAACAATTAAACTTTGAATTTGAATCAGCGCATGTATATTTGGCAATGCAAAACTTTTTTGCTGAAAGATCACTTTCTGGTTTTGAAAACTGGTTTGCTATCCAATACAAAGAAGAAATTTCACATGCAGAAAAATTCATGGGATATCTAAAAACTCGTGGTGGAAAAATAGTAATCACTGGTTTTGGTAATCCGGAAAATGAGTTCAAATCAGTACTTGAAGTACTTGAAACTTCATTAAATCATGAAAAAGAAGTGACTAGACGCATTAATGAATTAATGGATCTTGCTATGGAATTAAATGATCATGCAAGTGCTAATTTCTTACAATGGTATGTCGACGAACAAGTTGAGGAAGAAGACAACTTTAACAAATTAATTGATCAAGTGAAATTGGTTAAAGATGCAGGCTTATATATGTTAGACAAAGAACTTGCTTCACGTGTTTTTGTTCCTATTCCAAAAAAATAATTTATGACTATCATATAACTAATGCATCGCCAAATGGCGATGCATTTTTTTATTATAATAATATTTTAAGATACTCCTCAATTATTTCTCCAATAGAGTCTTCAATGGTGCCTGGTATTATTACTAATGACAATAACAATCCAGCAATGATACGCGCATTCTTTTCTGAGTTTGATTTTATATTATGATATTTTGAATGTATATCAATGGCCTCTTTAATATGTTCGTAGACAATTTCTGTGAATTTCAAATCCTTCGGTAAGTAATCTGAAAAAGATTCTTTAATAATTAATCTTAATAACTTCTTCTTCTTTAAAGCTATCTCAATTCTATTTCTCAATAAATATTTATAAAAATCTTGAGTTTTCAACTTAATAATTTTTTGAATTTTCTCTTTATCTATTTGAACAGATAAATGATACCTTAGACTCTCTTCGAAAAGTTCTATTTTAGAATTGAATTTTCTAAATAAAGTTACTTCTGCGACTCCAGCAAGGTTTGCAATTTCAATCGTGGTTGTTTCCGAATACCCTTTTTTTTCAAATAGTTTTATGCTGGCGTTGATTATTTTTTCTTTGGTATCCTTCATTTTGATTCCTCTTCTATTTTTTAAGTTTTAATGACATGCTAGATTGTATATATAATACAATTGGCATAATCAATAATGTCGATATAACTGCTAAAACAAGATTAATTACAGTCATTATACCAAAGTTCTTTAAGATTTCAAAGTCTGAAATAATCAATGCACTAAATCCACCTATAGTTGTAATAGCAGAAATTAATATTGGTTTTCCAATAGTGTTTACTGTTTCTGAAATTTTTTCACTTAATGGCATTGTATCATTTTCATTTTTATAAAATCTGTCCATAATCAAAATCGTAAATTCTGTACCAATCCCAATGATTAAAGCACCTAAAGTCGCTGTTAAAGGCGTATAGGCAATATCGAGCGTGTACATAATTAAACCAGACCATCCGATAATCAAAGTGATTGGAATCAAAGGAGTAATGGCTTTTAGTGGACGTCTATATATAAGTAACAATCCCAGAAACACCGCTAACATCCCTAACAATGTAATGGTATATCTACCACTTGTTAATGATGAAATCATTGTAACATCGATTACAGCTTGTCCTGTAATAACTACACTTATTTCATCTGTTTCTACTGTTTGATAATATTCATCTAACTCATCTAAAAAATTATCTAAATCATTTGATTCCATTTTTTCTATCATTAATTGAACAACCATTTGGGTATGGTCATCGGTAATCCAAATTTTTGTTTGTGCATCAGGCAAGTTATTGATTAATTGATTGATACTAGTTTCATTTACTTGAGTGTCCATTGTTTCAGCCAAAGTAAATAACGAGTTAATTTTTACTATTCTTTCTTCATACTGATTATTCAAATAAGCAATTTCATCTATAATAATATTCAGATTCTCATTTGATAAAATATCATCAGATTGAAATATAATAGCAATTTGATCTGTTGATCCCATTCTGTCTCTTAATTCATATATGTCTTTTAAAGCATCTGAATCTTGAGGCATAAAGGTTTCAACATCCGTTTCTACTCTTACCTTTTGATCAAGAATGATGCCGGTAATGGACAAACCCAAGGCTAAAACTATTATGAAATATTTAAACTTCAATATTTTCATTGTGAAACGATAAAGAAACCTTGATCTAATTATAGTTTTATTCTTTTGATTATTTAATTTAGTAAAGTGTTGATCTTTCACAAACAACAAAGGTAATAAGAACAGTGAAGCCACTATGAAACTTACAATAATACCAATGGTTAGCATTTTTCCGAAATCAGCTATCATAGGTACATCAGACGTAAATAACGCTAGAAACCCTAACCCTGTCGCAATCATTGCTACAAATATAGCTGGAGCCATTTCTTTATATGTTTTTACTAATGCTCTTTTGTATTTATTCATGTGAATTCTCCTCTTCTAATGCCAAACTATAGCGATTTTGAAATTGAATAGCATAATCAATGCCTAAACCAATTAAGATTGGAAATACAGCCATAGAAACCATAGTGATAGGAATAGATAAATACCCCATAATCCCAATGGTCATAATAACGGCCAATAAAACAGTAATTAACGGCAATATTCTCCACTTAACTTTAAATGTTACGATTAAAATGATAATCATTAACCCAATCGATAACATTAACATTTTTTGCATTGAACTTACCATCGAATTTTGAATTGATAAATCTAATACTGCTTTCCCAGACAATAAATATTCTCCATCAAACTCACTATCCAATATCCGGTTTTTAATAACATCAACAACTGCTTGTTTATCTTTTTTTGTTATATCTCCATTAAGTGTTACTTGCATCATCACATAGGTTTCATCTATAACAAAAACATCAAACATAGGTCGCCTAATATCATCTTCATAAATCATTTGATTTAGTGTTTTTTCTGTTCTAGGAATTCCTGCATAAAAACTATCGGAATAAGATTCAATCATCAATAGAGTTTCAGACATTGTATTTAAGTTTTGGCTTAAAACACTTAATTGACCTACAAAAGAATCCATTTTATCCAACTCTGTCAAAAGTTGTGTGAATAATCCTGATAGCTGTGTATTCATAGCATCTAAAGCTGAATTAGCTTGTATTGGCACCTCTTGTACTTGAGAAAGTATGCCTAATAATTGATTTATTTTAGTATTAACGCCGTTCAATTGTGATGCATACCCGACTTCACCATCGTTAGTTAAATCAGCCACTAGCTGAATCAAGACATCCTTTACAGAATCCAATCCAGTTTCCAATGAGTCTAAAGAGTTAGCGAGATTTGTTTGTCCATTTTCTAAATTTGAAAAAGCAGTATCTAAATCATCTACTGCAGTTTTTATTGATTCACTATCAAGACCATTTAAGGCAGATGCTTGTAATGCGAACATATCACTAATCGTTTTAAGTCCCGTTCCTATTTCACTAATGCCTAACCTGAATTGTTCATATTGAGTAGATGAAATACTCTTTACTATTGTTGAAGGACTTTGATAAGAAAAAACACCGTCTTGAAATGACAAATCAGATTCTAAATCATTAAATAACTGGATAGTTTCTAAATCAAGTAATTCATTGTTTGCTTCTAGATGTAAAATAATTGTTTCTCCACCAAACTGACTTTGGTATGCATCATTATTAATAAATGTCTCAGAATCATCTTTCACCAATGTTTGATTTCCTGTTTCTACATTAATACCAGTGATACCTAAAATAGAAACAACTAATAAAATAAAAACAAATAACATTACCCAAATAGGGTGATTGTATATAATTGACATAATTTTTTTCATATTCTCTCTCCTTTTTTGTAAGTGAGTACTTACATACTTTAACAAAAAGATATCTAAATGTCAAACAAAAATTTTCATGTACTCTAAATAATACAGTGAATAATGCACTTTCAGAGTTTAGCGTAGGAGTTTTTTAAGAATAATAATTTATGACTTTGTAGACGTCCTCAAAGTTATATCATTGATTCTAACCAATGGAGTAGCTTACCAATCAAATATAGTTAACATCCAAGTCATATATTATAAAAAAAACGCATCCAAGATGCGTTTCATTCTATTCATTGTTACAACATTAAACTAAAATTTAGAGACAATCACAATGGATGTGATAAAGTCATTATTAAAGCAATGGAAATAATGGTTGAAATCATAGACGAATTTAAATAGATTTTAATTTATCAAAAGCTTTTTTATAAATGGGAATCATTCTTGGTTCACTAATCTTATTAAAAACATCATCTAATTCAAACCACGCAACTGCTTGGTTTTCATCTTCTTTAACAGTTAAAGTTTGATTGTCATTGGCTATTAACAAATATGTCACATTTAAATGTAAATGATCGGGAACGTGTTTCCCGTTTTTTATATGGTTTTGTACATAAATAACATCAATCATATAAATATCTTCTGAATAAGGATTAACTTCTTCAATACCTGTTTCTTCTTTTGTTTCTTTAATGGCTACCTTCAATAAATCATCATCACCATCATTATGTCCACCTACCCAACTCCAAGAATCATAAATATTGTGATAAGCAAACAATACCTTGGTTTTGTCTTGATTAATCACAATCGCAGATGATGTTAAATGTGCGGCTAGGTTTTCTCTATATAAATGGTCAGAATTATTCTTAATGAAATTTAAGATTAATGTTTTGTCCATTTGTTCTTGCTCGTTATATGGTTGATAGTTTTCAATGTCTTTTATATACTTCATGACTCATCCTTTATGTTTTCTAACATCTCATTTTTTACAGTCCATAACCCTCTTGATAAATCCACATAATATTGATGAGGGTTATCAAAACGCCTGACCTCTGGCCACAATGCATTTAGTTGTTCTTTTGCATATGCTTTTACTTCTTTTAAAGTTGGTAAATCATAAACCCTTTTACCTTGTTTATAAATGATTTCTTGCATAATTTTTAATGTGTAATTTTCAAAAGTTTTTTGTTTCCAAATATTATTTGGATCAAAGATGGTCAATGGCGCTTTTGATTTGATTTCCTCATCATTCAATGTCACTAAATCTGCTTCAAAACGCCCCTCTTCATCAGTGATTCTATATACTGATTTAAAATGAGGTGTTGTTATTTTTTCAACATTATCACTCCGTTTGATTTTAGGAATAATTTTTCCATCTTCTTCAATGGCCACTAGTTTATAAACAGAACCAAAGACTGGGTCGCTTTTCGCAGTAATAAGACGTTCCCCGACGCCGAAGATATCTATTTTAGCACCTTGAATCAATAAATCTTTGATGATTTTTTCATCAAGTGAATTGCTGACGGTAATGGTACAATTTTCTAAACCCGCCTTATCCAACATTTTTCGTGCTTCCTTAGATAAATAAGTTAAATCACCAGAATCTATTCTAATTGAGAAAGACTTGACGTCTTTAGGCAATAATACTTCCTTAATCACTTTAATCGCATTAGGAACCCCAATGCTTAACGTATCATAAGTATCAACTAAAAATGTTGATTGATATGGATAAATATTGGCATAAGTTTTAAATGCTTCATATTCAGAATCAAACATCTGTACCCATGAGTGTGCCATTGTACCACCTGAAGGCACACCATATACTTGATCACTCAATACATTAGATGTTGCATCTACCCCGCCTATATAAGCGGCCCTTGCGCCATTTAAACTAGAGGTTAGTCCATGCGCCCTTCTAGCACCCATTTCTAATACTATTTTATCACCACTTGAATATTTAATACGCGATGCTTTTGTGGCAATTAATGTTTGATGGTTTAAGACTTGTAATAAATATGTTTCTAAAATTTGTGCTTCTATGATTGGTGCTTTAATCGTAATGATGGGTTCATTAGGAAAGATCACACTACCTTCTTTAAACCCATAAACATCACCAGTAAACTTAAAGTCTCTTAGGTATTCTAAAAATGCATCTGAAAAAGCATTTTTAGATTTTAAAAATGCTATATCATCATCATTAAACGCTAAATTATCAATGAAATCAATCATTGATTCTAATCCTGAAAAGAGAGCATATCCACCATTGTCTGGATTCTTTCTATAATATAAATCAAAGTAAGCGATTTGATCTTTCTTACCTGATTCAAAATATCCATTTGCCATTGTTAATTCGTAAAAATCGATCATCATTGCTTTATTCATAGTTTTTGACTTCAATATGAAGCCCCTCCATCACATCTAAAGATTTTTTATGTAATATTTCATCAGCTGAAGCTGTTGCTAGTGCATCAACGACAATATGAGCATTTGGCAATGAAGTTTTTGCAATAATTGCATTTGATATCACACATATATTAGAAACAAGTCCACATAATTCAACTTGTTTATAATTTTGTTCTTTCAAGTAATTTCCTAATGTTAAAGAAGGAAATGTATTTTTTTCGAAAATCAAATCTTCTTCTACCATTAAAGACTTTACATCTTTATTAAAGTCATGACCATGTGTACCCTTTACACAGTGAACAACCGGTAAATTATTGCCCTCTTCTGTATTTAAGTAATTGTCTTTATGGGTATCTTGTGTAAATAGTATATCATCGCCATTCGTTCGGTAAGCTAATATTTTTTTTAAAATGTTATCTTTTATTGTGAGTCCACCTTCAAACCCTAAAGCACCATCAATAAAATCATTTTGATAATCAACGACAATTATACATCTCTTCATTGCACACCACCTTTACCATAAATATTATAACATTCACCCATGTTTTTTCCACTGATAAAGCAAAAAAATAGCCTACAACATTAGTTGCAGGCCTTATTCATAAAATTAAACTAATTTATTATAGTATTCAGACACTTGTTTCCAATTAATAATATTCCAGAAATTCTCAACATATTCAGGACGTTTATTTTGATAATTTAAGTAATATGCATGTTCCCAAACATCTAATGCAAGAATAGGATTACCAAATTCAAACGGTGTATTTTGGTTTGGTGTAGAAATCACTTTTAGCTTTTTATCATCAGTTACGACTAACCAAGCCCATCCACTACCAAATTGAGTTTTAGCAGCGTTTGAAAAAGCAACTTTAAATTTATCGAATGATCCGAAATCTCTATCGATTGCTTTCGATAAAGCATTACTCATCTCTGTTTTTTCTGGTGACAAGATTGTCCAAAATAATCTGTGGTTATAATATCCTCCACCATTATTGACGATACCTTGTACAATATCTTCTGGAACGTCTTCTAAGTTTTTCAATACTTCTTCAACATCTTTATTAAGTAATTCACTACCTTCAAGTGCATTCACATATTTAGTGATATATCCTTGATGATGTTTTGTAAGATGGATTTCCATTGTTTTTCCATCAATATATGGTTCTAAGTCATTATAATTAAAATTTAATTTTGGTAAATTATGTTTCAATTGTCTCACTCCCTTTTCTTTTGATGTTTATATTATCTCATAATTTTATTTCGAATTCAAAAGATATGCTTAGAGAATAAGACCTAAATTCAGAAGTTGTTGAGTGATTTTTTATAATTCTAATCATTAAAAAAACTCTATAAAATTATAGAGTTAAAATTAAATAATATTATATATAACAATAAAGTGTAAAAAACTACCCATCATCACAAACAAATGCCAAATAAAATGATGATATTTAAATTTCGCCAAATAGAATACAACTCCAAAAGTGTAAGCAAGTCCACCTAAAACAAGTGGCCATAATTCAGTTTGAATAAATGGATAAACATCTTTCCAAACAAATACAACGCTCCAACCCATTAAAAGATAAATGGCAAGGTGAATATATTGAAATTTCTTAATCCATATGGCTTTAAAGACAATTCCGGTAAAGGTTAAAGACCACATGATAATTAAATATATTAGTGCAAATTTTAATGGTAATGTACTTAAAATGATTGGTGTATAGGTTCCAACAATCAATAAAAATATGCCTGAGTGATCAAATCTTTGAAATACCGCTCTGGTTCTCTTGAAGGTTTCTGGAAAACTATGAAACAACGTACTTGATAGATATAAAAATATCAAACAAAACCCATAAATAATACCCGAAACATAGCCCACTAACGTATTTGCTTTCATAATGATTAGAATCAATCCGACAATTGATGCTAAAACACCAATCCCGTGTGTGACTGCATCAGCAATCAATTCTCCCAATGATGAATTTTTCATGATGTCCTCCTATAATTACTATGTCACACATAATACTTTATAACTTAAATTTTGTCAATCTTTCATCACGTAATTTTTATAAAATTCTTCTAAAGAACCTTGTTCAAAGTGATTATATTCTAATTTCTGAGTATTTTTTAAACAATTTGTAATCAAATAAGTATTAATACCAAGTTCTGAAGCAATCATGTCTTCATAAACATCATTTCCGACCATTATTGTCTCAGATGGTTTTAAATTAAATTTATCCATAATATCTTGATAATATTTAATATTTGGCTTTGCAAAATTAGAATTTTCATAAGTTGTTATATGATCAAAATCACTTATATTAAGTCCAGCCCATTCAATTCTTCTCTTTGTAGCGACCAAAGGAAAGATTGGATTGGTTAATAGATAGATTTGATAACCTTTTTCTTTTAGAGCAGCGATTATCTTTTTGCTATAAGTATTTGGGGATGTTGAATCAAACACATGATTAAATTCATTGCGATAAAAGTCTTCAAGTTCCGATTTTAAATCATCTTGTTTGTCAGTATATGGATAAAATATTTTCCAGAACACAGTTTCATTGGTTTCTTCACCATTGTTTTCAATCATCGCTTTTGTACCTTGCCAAAGTTTACTCACCATTTCTTTTGGATTAAGCCCTAATTCATAAAACTTCTTACCAATAAGTGTCATATATTTTTCTAAAAAGTCATCTTCATTTAATGGTAGTAATGTTCCGTCTAAATCAAATAAATAATTTTTTATCATCATGTTCTCCCTTTATTATAATCTCATTTATTTTTAAAAAGAACCACTTCTTGAGAAGTGATTCATTAATTTTTATTTTATCTCTCCAGTTTCGTCAACTTCCTTGATTTGGTCAACACGAATTTTATGTCTTCCACCTAAAAACTCGCCATTTAACCATGTGTCTACTATCATTTTTGCCACTTCATCGCCAACAACCCTTGAACCTAATGCCAACATATTGGTATCATTATGTTCTCTAGCCATTAGTGCTGAATAAGGTTCTGAACAGCTTACACAACGAATGCCTTTGACCTTATTGGCTGAAATTGATATGCCAACACCTGTTCCACAAAAGATTATCCCTTTATCACATTCTCCATTAGCAACTGCTTTTGCTGCTTTGACACCAAATACTGGATAATGGACACTTTCTTCTGAGTAAGTACCATAATCTTTATATTCTAATCCTTTTTCTTCTAGATATTTCATGATGACTCTTTTCAATGGTAGACCAGCATGGTCACTTCCTAATGCTATCATTAAATCACTCCTAATATATATATGTAGTCCCATAATATATATTATCTCTCTTTCTATTAATGTTTTTTGAACGGACTAGTTTATAATTGAATTATAGATCATATCACAGACTAGTTTCTTGCCTCCCTACAGCTTAGACTGGTTATAACGAGGATATAGCTGTGACTTTAATTAAATATGGTAATGAGTTGGATACAGCGCAAGAGCGACTGGTTATTTCTTATTAGGTAACATTGATTAAAGATTCATAGCGTTACGCATGTGTTGATCTAAAGAAAGGAATGATACTATGATTTATGTAGGCATCGATGTTGCCTCAAGAAAACACGACATCGTCATCACCAACGCTCAAGGAGTTATTTTTAAGAAGCCATTTAAAATCCTGAACAACTTAGATGGGTATAAAAAACTCCTAAGCGAAATCTGTTTAGCCAAAGAGTTCTTCAATGAAAAATCAAGTCGTATAGGGCTTGAATCAACTGGACCTTACAGTAGAAATATTCTACATTATCTCATCCTTGCCGAGTATGAGGTAATGTTTATTAATCCATTATTAACCAATATGGACCGTAAAGCATCTTCAGTACGAAAAACTAAAACTGATTCTATTGATGCTAAAGCCATTTGTATGTTTCTAATTAGAAATCAAAATAATTTCAAACCCTATACACTTTCATCATATCATATTGATGAACTCAAAACACTTGTTAGATTACGAAAATCTTTAAAAAAGCAAATCAATAAAGCCATGAACCAGCTGCACGGATACTTGATTCAGGCCATGCCTGAATACTACAATATCTTTAGAAAGATTGATTCTAAGACTTCTTTAGAGGTTCTAACTCGATACTCTTCACTCTCTGAGTTGAAAAAAGTTAGACTTAGCACTTTATCTAAACTAATCAAAAAAAGTTCTAAAGGCCATCATGGACTATTACACGCTGAAGCGCTTAAGTCTCTTCCATTTAACTCTATTGGTATCGATAGTCGAGCTTTATCTTTTGCAATTAAACAAACACTTGAACGCGTTCATATGTTAAAATCACAAATTAAATCTATTGAAGTTGAAGTTAAATTCCATGTTGATCAAGCAAATACTACCTTGCTTTCTATTCCTGGTATTAGCTATACTACAGGCGGAATCATTTTAGCTGAAATAGGTGATATAAACCGTTTCAAATCAGCTGATGCTCTTCTTGCTTTTGCTGGACTAGATCCTTCTGTTTATCAGTCAGGAAATTATGAAGGTAACTTCAAAATTTCTAAACGAGGGTCTTCCATCCTTCGCTGGGCTATATATCAGTCTGCTCAAGCAATTGTTAAATTTGATCCTGTATTTCGTGAATACTATCTTAAAAAGAAAGCTCAAGGCAAAAAACATCGGAATGCTCTTGGTCACGTGACCAAAAAACTTACTCGAGTTATTTATTCGATTCTTAAGAATAAATCTATTTATATAATACAGGCTCACTAACCATATTTGGTTTCCAAAGATCTTGATGCTTCAAAGGCATCCTTTTTAAGTTTGGCCTTATATTAAAAACCATTGTTTTTTGCTAAATATAATTTATACTTGACTTATCTTAAATAGTTGGCTCGTATAAATAATTAATCTCTTATAATCTATATTATATCAAATTATCTAACTTTTCTCATAAATTCTTTTAATTCATGTGTTTTTGGATTGTCTAACATGCTTGGCAAGCCATGTTCCCAGATTTTGCCTTGATACATATAAATAACATAATCTGCAAAATCATGAACAAAACTTAAAACATGGGTCACAAAAACAAACTCTTTTCCTAAATCTCTTAGTTCTTCAACAGCTGTTAACACTTCATGGGTTAAAATTGGATCTAAAGAAGCTGTTGGTTCATCTAAGAAAACAATTTCAGGATTAATACTTAATGCTCTTGCAATTGAAGCTCTTTGGGCTTGACCACCTGAAACGTTTTTTGGTAACTTATCCATTTGATCCGATAAATGTAATAAGTTCAAATATTTTTCTGCAGTTTTATTAGCTTCTTCTTTGCTTTTGTCTCTTGTTTTTTCCAAAACCAAAGTAATATTTTTCTTTAAAGATAAATGCGGAAAAAGGTTATGGTTTTGAAACACAAATCCAACTCTTTTTTTATGTGCTTCATTTGCAACATTCATACCATTGATAATGATTTCACCACTTGTTGGTTTTTCAATACCAGACATCAATCTGATAAGTGTTGACTTCCCTGAACCAGATACACCAATAATCCCAATTGATTTATATTTTGATAAATCGAAATTTAAATTATGTAACACTTCAACATCATATTCATGACTTAAATTATTTAACTCTATTTTCATAATGACAACTTCCTTTCAATCCACTTAGTAAACTGTGATAAAGGAATCGTAATGATTAAGTATAAAATCCACATTAATAAGAAACCTTCCACAAATGCAAATGTCTTTGATTGTGCATTATTGATGGCTTGAAAAAGTTCAGTATAAGTAATGATATGCAATAAAGCACTACCTTTAATAATCAATGAAAAGTTATTCATTAATGGCGGCATCAATATTCTGATGACTTGTGGGATAATAATATAAAAATATCTCTGAAATGGTGTGAACCCAAACAAATCCATTGCCATATATTGTTCATCCGATATACTAGAAAACGCTGATTTATAAACATTTTTCATATACGGAGCCATATAGACAATCAATGCAATGATACCCAACAAACCAAGGTTTCTAATATTGAAAGCAGGTCCAATTAGTAGTGCAACAATAACAATCATGACCAGTAAAGGAGTACCATAAACTATCTCAGTAAACACATCATCTAACGCATTAAAATACTTAATTTTTGATTTTTGTAATAAATAAAATATAAAGCCTAAAATCATACTACCAATCAAAGCGAGCACAGAAACAAAAATGGTATTGATAATACCATTTAAGATTAATTTATCATAAGGTAAATATGCTTCGAATCTAAGTTCTGACGTTTGTCTATAAGCTACAAATAGTACAAAAGCAACAACAGTAAGAATTGCAAGTATATATGATAAAAATGTTTTAGTTTTATTCGTTAATATAGAATTCAAGTCCATACCTTCCTAATTCTTCTAACAATAGTTCATCCCAAGTTTCAGCGAGTTGTTCATACATCCCACCTTCATC
This sequence comes from Mycoplasmatota bacterium, assembly GCA_027859085.1. Classification (GTDB taxonomy): domain Bacteria; phylum Bacillota_I; class Bacilli_A; order Izemoplasmatales; family Hujiaoplasmataceae; genus Hujiaoplasma. The sequence goes on along the minus strand of JAQIBJ010000098.1, from coordinate 11,799 downwards.
GTTGAACGTGTCAATAAATGCGTTGGCTTGTTCTAATAATTCTTCATTGCCTTCTTTGACTGCCATACCAATTGGGCTTGATACAAATGAATTTCAAACAACAATGGTATCATCTGGATTAGCATTATATCCATCAACAACAGGATTGGCACTCATTAATAGAATATCAGATTGTCCTTGCTTAACAAATACAACTGCAGTTCCTAAATCAGCTGCTTCCGTTACATCTTTTCCATAAGATTCAGGAATGGTTGTAGATACTTGAGAAACTAATCCAACAAACCTTGCATCACTAATGTCTAATAAATCTTCTATTGTTGAATCTTCGGTGATATTATTATCGACCGCAAAATCCTTATTGACTAAAGAAATAATCTTAAAATAGAAATATGGGTCTGTGAAATCAACCGATTTTTCTCTGTCTTCAGTGATACTCATTGATGCAATTACTATATCAATTGTATCAGCTTTTAATGCCGGCATTAACGTTTTAAAATTCATATTAACTATTTCTACTTCTCTTCCTAAATACTCTCCAAATGCACGAGCAATATCAACGCTAATACCTTCAGGTGTTTGTGTCCCTTCTACTGTTGTTTCAAATGGTGGGTAACTTAAGTCCATTCCCACACGTAAAACATCATCATCGTTAGAACAAGCATTAATTGTTAAAACAATAAATAATGATAAAAATAATGTAATTAGTTTTTTCATTTTGTCTCTCCTTTTTATATATATTTTATCATAAATATTCATTTTTACTTAGTAATAAACCTTTTATTCTTTGGATTTATGTTATCTTTAGATAAGGTATGATAGAATAATAATGTATTAAAATATCAATAAAGGATAAATCTATATGACCGCAAAACAAATACATAATCTCTTTTCAAAAGAATTTGATGTCGTTGGGATTATAAAAACAACTGAATATAATAAAGTTGCTAAAACTTTAAATAGAAACAAAGCCAATGCTAAATATCCTACAATGGCTGTTTTAGGTTTTGCTTATCCCAAACGTATTATGAAACATACAGATACTCATTTGGTTCCTTCTTTTTATACTTTTGGTAAAGATTACCATTTAGTGATGAAAGAGAAAATCCAAAAAATTTGTGATACTCTTAAAATTAAATACGACTATGGAGTTGATAATCATTCCTTAGATGAACGTTTAGCGGCTAAATTATCAGGGATTGGTTTTTTAGGTAAAAATCAATTAATTATCAATAAAGATTATGGTAGTTATATGTTTCTTGGCATGGTTTTATTAGATACGCAAATTGATAATGAAATCAAATATCAAATTGATGATAATTGTGGCGTTTGTCGAAAATGCATCGAAGCCTGTCCAACAAATGCTTTAATAGAAAATGGTTATGTTCAAGAAAAATGCATTAGTCATTTTAATCAAACTAAAAAAACATTAACTAAAGATGAAATCAAAGCCAACTATTTACTATTTGGCTGTGATATCTGCCAATTAGTCTGCCCAAAAAATATCAGAAAAGGCAAAACTATTCATCCTGAATTTGAATTATCTGACAAAGAAATGGTATCCATTGTGGATTTGTTTAATATGTCTCAAAAAGAATTCAATTTAAAATACAGTGACATGGCCTATCTTTGGAAAGGTAAGACCTTATTAATGAGAAATACACTGACTTTACTATACAATCACAATAATACTAATTTTAACGAACTTATAAAAGATTCAATTGATAAATATACGATGCCTTGGTACAAAGAGACAGCTCAATTTGTCTTAAAAAAACTTAATTCTATGAAATAAAAAAGATTGGAGACAATCTTTTTTATATGTTATATTCTTTTATGTTATAATTTTTATTTGTGGAGGACTACATGAAAAATATTGTAAAAAAAATAAATAAAAAATTATACTATGGGTGGATCATCGTCCTCGTTGGTAACTTAGCATTTTTCATGAGTGCGCCAGGACAAACTTATTCAATCAGTGTTTTTGTCAATGAATATGAAAAAATATTTCCTTATTCAAGTACAACGATTTCTTCTGCATACAGCATTGCGACTGTTTTAAGTGGATTACTATTAATCTTTATGGGACGAGCATCTGATAAATACGGACCAAGAAAAATGATGATGATCGCTGGTTTTATGTTGGCTTTATCAACATTGTTTAGTAGTTTTACAACCAGCATCGTGATGATATTCTTTAGTTTCTTTATGTTAAGATATTTTGGTCAAGGTTCCTTAACCTTACTACCTAATGCTTTAGTACCTCAATGGTTTGAAAAAAACCGAGCATTAGCCATTAGTCTTTCTGCCATTGGTGGATTAATCGCCACCATGTTAATCCCATATTTTAACTACTGGATGATTCAAGAAATTGGTTGGGAAAATGCTTGGAGAATATGGAGTTTAATTCTAATTGTTTTATTTCTCCCTGTGGTCTTTATCTTTGGCGCAAATAAACCTGAAGATTTTGAAATTCCAATGGAAAATAAAATTATTGAAGATAAAAATATGCATTTAGAAAGTTTAAAGAAGATGGATAGAGAAAGCTTCTCACTTTCAGAAGCCATTAGAACCAAAGAATTTTGGTTTGCTGGATTAATCTCAATGATTCCTTCAATGTTTACGACTGGTTTAACCTTTCACTTTTATAACATTATGGATTTAAGAAGCATTGGTAATGAAACTGCAGCGTTAATCATTGGCTTAATTGCCTTGCCATCATTTATCATTCCATTTTTAGCAAAACCCATTATTGACAAACAACCTGTAAAACGCATTTTATCGACGACTATGGCAATGATGATTATATCAATGTTCATACTCATGTATTTTGTTTCAAATGCCACACACGCCGTTTTATTCATTTTATTCTATGGTTTGGCTATTGCTGTACAAGCTGTTACCCTCAATGTCTTATGGCCAAATTATTTTGGTCGCAAATATTTAGGAAGCATTAGAGGCGCAGCAACCATTTTTATGGTCATTGGTAGTGCTTTAGGTCCATTACCATTTGGAATCGCTTATGATTTAACCGGCCATTATAATTTTGCAATTGTTGCGATGATTATCTTCGCTTCTGTTAATTTTATTTTATCATTTTTGATCGTCAAACCATCTAAATCAAAAGAAGGAAATTTCAATTAAGAAATTTCCTCTTTTTTTATTTAGAATATTGATTTGCTGTTTCAACAAATTGTTCTTTTTCTTCTTTTGTGAATATTTTATCAACCAATAAAGCTGAAATGATAAATACAATCAACATAGTCACATTAATAATCATCGAGAATTGTAAGCCTAATGTTGTTATTTGATAAAAGACAATTGGTAATTTAAGAGAACTCCATACCATTAAAAAGAAAATAACATTGGAATACTTTGCGCCTTTTTTCAACATCAACATGGCTAATGGAAAAGCAATTAACGTTGGTCCCGCACTAAATGCCCCAAGCAAAAACGCTAAAATCATGCCTCGACCTTTAGATCCTTCACCCATTAAAGTGATAATGGTTTCTCTAGGAATCCAAACGTCAAATAATCCTATTAATACAAAGATTGGTGGAACAATCATTAACATACTTAAAATTTGTTTTCCAGAATTTTCTAAAGCTGTATAGGTTAACCGAATATCAACAATGGTTAATACAATCAATAAGATGATAGACAATACTAAAAACTTATTCTTTTTTATAAAAGTCATCATGAGTACACCACCAATACAACTAAGACAACCACAACTGCACCTAGAAAACTTATTAAATTTCTATAGATTGCAGCTTTCTTATTAAAAAATTTACTTTCCATTGCAAAATATACTAGGCCAACACTCATCAATGTTACCAAGAAACCAGCAACCTGTGGATAAGCGGCACCATTCAACAGTAATTCTTGTCCTAAAGGATAAGCGACAAATGGTGACATAAAAGTAATGCTACCAACACTCATTCCAATCACATAGCCTAAAAATCCACTTTCTTCACCAAGAATACTTGATATAAATGCAGGTGTAATCACTGCCAATAATATACCTACAAACAAAAACAAAGGAATTAAAACAGGCATGAGTTTTAAAAAACTTTTACCTGCTTTCATTAATCCTTTTTTTGTTTTGTTTTTATCTTTTAAGAATGATATTAATAATAATAAAATTGCTAAACCATAAATCACATAAACTTCAATTGACATATCTTTCTCCTCTATTGAATATTCTAAACACAAGAACATATAAAGTCAAAACATTTGCCTAGATATAAACGCCAAGTTAATATTAAACTTGGCGTTTATAGTTATATTAATCTTGTGCAAGGAATTACCAATTCAATGGGTTATTTGCTATGAATTGATCATAGAGTTTTTCGAACTTATCATTAAGAGATTCATCATAATCAAAAGCTAAAGCTTCTAAATGACTATTCAATTGCTTTTCTGTTCTGATGCCTGGAATGACAGTTGAAATCGCATCATTTGCCCATAAGAAATTCATGGCATATTTTACAATATCATTTTCGCCAACATAATTTTTAATTTCATTGACTAAGAAATGCCTTCTTTCCTTATCTTCATTTGTCCACCTTGATCTTATATCACTGAATTGACTATGAATATCATATTTACCAGTTAACCAACCTGAATCTAAAGGTACTTTAATAACCAAAGCAATACCTTTTTCCTTTGCTTCTTTTAATAGATTTCTTGTTGATTGGAAGAAGATATTATAAAGCAATTCTATAACATCAACTTTTTGATTTTTTAAAACGGTTTCAAGTTCTTCAGGTGTATCAATACTCACACCATAACCACGAATTAATCCCTCTTCTTTTAATGATTCCAAAACTTTAAAATGATCTGTTTCACCTTTTAAGATAGTCATATCTGGATTATGTAATATCACGGAATCAAGATAATCTGTTTTTAATCGCTTTAAACTACCTTTAATAGATTCTCTTATCTTTGATTCAGAGAAATCAATTTTTCCATCTGCGTGATGGCCAAACTTACTATTAATAATAATCTTTTCTCTGATATCCTTTAAAGCTTTTCCTATAATGGTTTCACTTTTACCTAATGAATAATTAGGGGCTGTATCAAAGAAAGTAACGCCTTCTTCATATGCTCTTTTTACAAGTTTGATGCCTTCTTCTTCACTCATTATTTTTCCATTAGAATTATTACCGAGTGTCCATCCACCAAAACCTAAAACACTCATCTTCTTATTTAAATATTGTATATATTCCATAAAGAATCCTCCAATTTATTTGATAACTTTATTGATGATTTTTTTTAGTTTAAGCCATTCTTCTCTTTGATTATTTAGATAACTTTTACCTAACTGGGTAATGGAATAATACTTTCTCTTTCTTCCAGTATCGCCTTCAAGCCAGTATGTGTTTAAAAAACCCGCTTCTACCATACGTTTAAAACTTGTATAAAGTGTGGCTTCACTAAAAATAAATTCATGATTGGTAATTTCTTCAATTTGTTTATTAATTATGTAACCATAAGAATCTTCTTTTTCTAAAATGCTTAATAAAAGCATATCTGTATGACCCCTTATCAAATCCCCTAGAGCATTCATTATATCACTTTTTCAATCGACTTAAATTACCAACAAAATCAATGACCAATAAGATGGTTAAAACTATTCCACTGAGTAAAGATAATAAACCTATAATCCCTAATAAAAATATATAGCCAAAAAAAACACTGCTCATAATATATACTATGGGTACTAAAAATTTTATATTCACCTTTCCTAATAGACCCGCTAGAGCAAGAATAATATTTGTAATGACAATCATAAATGATAATGCAATTATAAATGGATAAACTCCCCTTACCTCATCAAGTATAAATAACAAGACTATTAAAACAACAAAGATTAATCCAGAAAATATTAAAACGTATATCGGATATACTTTAGCCAACGGACTTTTAGTATTATTAATATTATCAGTATCTAAAAAGGCTTTTGCCTTTTTCCCAATTGAAACAATGGTCTCTTCCCCTGTTAGTTTAAAATATTTATTAGATAATCTATTATAGATGCTTCTAAACACAAGCATTAAAATGATAAAAATAAAAATAAAAATAATTGCTGAAATAAATATAATGATTTTAAAATCTTCATAACCTATAAAATTATTGGACGCATTCAAAACGATTAATGAAGTAATCAACCCATATAACAATAAAGTGATTAACAGCGAAATTGAAATCGACCAAAATGTAAAACATGTTTTCATGTATGCAAAAACTTTTTTCAAATACGCATGATGTTTATCTATATCAAATTCTTTGTCTTTAACGTATTGACTTTCTTGATATAAATACATAGCACCTGTTGAAAAAAACACAATACTTAGCATCACAACAATACCACCAATAACAGGATTAAACATCATTAGTAACAAACTAAATACTGCTAAAATTAACCCTGATAATAGAAACATTTCAGCGGCTTTTGGCTTATATGAATCTTGAATTTCAGTAGAATTGCTTGTAAAATCCCCCATTGACTTAATAGCTTCAATATATGCATACTGACGATCATGGGTATCCTTTAAAATCTCTTCGTAACGATCAGTGATGTTTGCTATGATTTCTTCTTTTTTTTCTTCAACATCCTCAGAATGGTCAAACCTTAATTGGTAATTTACATACTCTCTAATTTTTTTAATCATAACATCTCTCCTTATACCTAATTTACATAGGTATATTTTATAACAACTATACCTACGCTGTCAAGGTATAAAATAAAAAAACTAAGAAAAATTCTTAGTTTCGTTTTTTATACAATTCTTTTACTCACTAATCATATCAAAGTGAATGTTATTTTGTTCAAGTATATTTGGAATGGCTTTTTCAAAGGAAGATTTTACGCCCCAATCAAATTTAAATATCCAACCTTGTCCACCGCCTGAACCAATGGCTTCAATGATTGAGGTAAATTCATCATACTCAGTAATTACAATTGATAAAGATGCTCTATTTGATGTTCTATAAAAGAACTTCTCTACAACTATAAAATACGTTATGTCATTGACTTTACTATCATTAATAATGTTGTATTGATCATAATGTTGGCTGATGATTTTTTTTAATGTATGTATATCTTTTCTTGCTTTAATTTTCATTTGGTTGCTCCTTTATTATATTTAATTTCCATTCTTAATATTTGTTCACCATCATTAATGCCCGTATCGACAAAACCATACTTTGTATAAAACTTATAAGGTTGATCCCCATCCATCTCACATGAGGTATAAAGTGTTTTAATTTTATCTTCTTTGCATTTATCAATTAACAAATCAAGAACTTGTTTTCCATAACCTTTTTGTTGGTGATCCTTTGCCATCATAAAACGCCACAAGTAATAAGCTGGACAATCTTCTTTAGGAATATCATCGCCCCATAGAGCAACCATAATAAAACCGATGGGTTCATCATCTAAATATATCGCTCTTGGCCAAGCTCTATCGCCATTAACATATGCATGGGCTAACGACACCATATTAGGTGCCACATATTTCTTTTGATAATCAGTTAGTGTTTCCGATAATTTAACAACTTTATCAAAGTTTTCATCTCTTACAGGTCTTAAATTAATCTTCATATTTCTCTCCTGTAGTCGTATATTATTAATAGTATATTACCATATAATATTTACTTTTTAAATACTAACAAAGTAAAACAAACTCTTTTAGAGAGCCTGTAAAATATTACTTAATAAGTTTTGATTTCATATTTTTAATTAATTGTTTAATACCTGATTCTATCTTAGATAAGTCTTCTTCTTTTGCTTGTCCATTAAACTCAACTGATTCAATAAAATTCCATTTCATTTTATGGTTTTCAACAATTTGAGCCAATTCTTTCTCAGCTCCACCAGACCATCCATAAGAACCAAATCTAAAAACTTCTTTATTGTTAATTCTTTTTCTACCAAGTTCATCTAATGCATGAGCAACTGGTGGATACATTTTATATTCGTAAGTCGGTGTAGCCAATATAATACCCGCTGATTTAAAGACACTTGATACCATTTCACTTTCAGAATCATTTGGCATTTGAATAGAATGAACTTTAATGCCTTCTTTATTTAAAATTTCCGTCGCAAAAACAACTGCCTTTTGAGTCATACCATACATTGATCCCCAAACAATAGCGACTTCATTTTTTCCATATCCTTTTGCAAATTGACAATATTTTTCATAGTCTTCAATGATTTTTTGTGGATTTGATCGATATATCGGACCATGTCCTGGTGCAATCACTTTCAAATCAAATTCTTTGGTTTTTTTAATGGCTTTTTCAACCATCATTGAAAAAGTTGTTAAGACATTCGAAAAATATCTTTCGGCTTCGTTTTCAGATAATTTGACTTCTTCTTCAGTCATCTCATCATCGAAGTAATGATCTTTTAGTGAGCCAAAAGCTCCAAACATATCACAAGTGAATAAAGTTTTTGAAGATGTTTCATAAGTCATCATCGTTTCTGGCCAGTGAACATTTGGGGCTGGATGGAAAGTTAAAGTTTTTCCGCCTCCCAAATCAATTGTGTCACCTTCTTTAACAACTTGAACATTCACACTGTTCCCATAAAAAGGTTCAATCATCTGTGAGCCTTTTAAAGTCGTAAGAATCGTAAAGTCTTTATTAATCTTTTTAAAATTCTCAAGCCAACCAGCATGATCTGGTTCCATATGATTCACAATCACATAATCGATTTTCTCAGGATTGATATCTATTTTGCCAAGACTTTCATACAAAGTTTCAGGCAAACCATCCCAACCAATGATTCCATCGATGATTGCTGTTTTTTCACCTTTAACTATAAATGAATTAATTGACACGCCATGTGGCAATTCCCACATGCCTTCAAATAACATTTCATCTATACTCGTCGATAACATATGTATCCCTTTATTAATTTCTTTTATATTCATTGATTTCCTCCTGTTTTTACGGTTCATCTAAATAACATTATAGCGAATATAAATCTATTATTCAAGTTTAAAGAATGAATGATTTAGATAATAAATTGGACTTCAAAATGAATTGAAGTCCATATGTATGTAAATTTAACTTATAATCTTTAAACAATTAGGTCTCCTTCTACAATCCAACCTTTTTTTCTAAAAATAACATCAATGATTAATACCAAAATAATCGGTAAAACTATATGTAAAATAATTATCACTAGAAAGGCATTTAAATTGTAGCCCATTGCTTGCAAAGTTTGAAGTTGGCCAACAAAGCCTGATGTTCCCATCCCTGCGCCTGATGGTGTGACTTCTGCCTTAAATAGTAATGTAGCCAAAGGTCCTAAAATAGCAGAGACAATAATTGTAGGCAACCAAATAATCGGTTTCCTTAAGATGTTTTTAAATTGCAACATTGAGGTTCCGATTGCTATAGAAATAACCGTTCCAATATTATTGTCTTTTCTAGACATAATTGCGAACCCAATCATTTGCACACTACCACCAACAACTGCAGCACCACCAGCAATACCGCCAATTGAAATCGCAATAGCAATTGCCGCACTAGAAATAGGCATCGTTAATAACATCCCCATAATAACCGCAATCACTATCCCCATAATAAATGGTTGTAACTCAGTTGAATATTGAATGAACTCACCTAAATACGTCATTGCTGTTTGAACTGGCAAACCAATTACACTTGTAATGATTAAAGCAGTTAATACCCCAACTAAAGGAATTAATATTATATCAATTGGGGTTTTCTTTTTAATTAAAAAACTTAATACAAAGTACACAGTAATGGTTACTAAATAAGCAACCATTGGATCATTATAAAAACCAGTGGCTATTCCACCAGCAATACCGGTTACGACTAATTTCAAGCCTTCAAGTTTTAAAGCAAAGGCGATACCAAAACCAATACCAATACCCATCATTTGTTTTAATATAGTTGATAATGCTAAAAGACTCGTTTCAATACCACTTAGAAAGGGTATTAAACCTACTAATTGTGCCAATTGGCCAATAATGACTCCAATAATTAAAGTTGCGAATAAACCAATGGCCATTCCATTAAAACTTGTTGTGAAAAAATTAAGTATTTGTTTTTTATTCATATCTTACCTCGATTAAGTTGAATTTTGTAATACCCTTCTATTGTATCAAAAAGTTAACAATATTTTAAATAATCTAACTTGGCTTTAGTTGCTTTAGCTTAATTTCAAAAAAAAGAGTCTTCCTTGGAAGAATCTTTTTTAAATCATTGTTATATAAAAGTAAATACTGTCCTATTAATTTATAGTACTTATCTCTTTTGATCCTTTATCAATAAACTCTTGAAGCGCAGAATCTTTACCTCGCCAAAGCTTGCCTATTTTTACTGCCTCCAAATCATTGTTCTTAATATAGTTGTAAATCGTTCTCCGAGTAACTTTTAATATATTTGATATTTCATCAATCGTATATAGTTTCAAATTTTCTATAATTGTGAACACCTCCTCAAAGATCTTCGTGCTTTTAACTTTATCGCGTTTTTCTATTATACCGTTAATTTAATATAAAAACAATCAAATGAAAGCATATTCTATATAAAGGATATATATTTCTTGATTATCACTTCTTTTTAATAACGATTTATGGTTTCGTAACAGTTGATGCATCTAATGTTACTGCTGTTTGAGCATATAAACTACCATTTATTGAAGAATTAGTTCCAAACGAAATATTCGTCATCGCAAGAATGGTTCCTTCAAAATGAGCGCCTGTGCCAATTGATACAGTATCAGCAACTTGCCATATAATATTCTCCGCTAATGCTCCACCTGATAATATGATATCAATACCAGCTGCTTGAGTTAATGTTCCAGATATCTGGAAAATCCAAACATCGGTTGAGCTACCAGTTAAAGTAAGATTACCATTAATCAATACACCACTACCAAAATTATAAACACCAGTTGTTAGCGTTTGACCACTTAAATCTCCACTAAATAAATTGTTATAATTAGCTACTCTTCCAGCTGCATCAATATATGCTGTTTGCATATCTGAGATTGCAGTTGTTAAAACACTAGGTGTAGGTGATGTATAATCACTTGCATACACTTGCCCAACGACTTGACTTGATGTTGAAAAAGTTCCAGCGCTATCTAAGATTAATGAAAATCCGGTAATATATGTTGCAGCAGATGGGCTAACCCCAATATCACCAGTAACTGCAGAACTTGTCTCACTTGATATTCCAGTTTGTGCTAAAATAACAAAATCATCAGCAGTACCTAAGTCAACTGGATCAATAACAGTCTCAAATATAATCATGTAAACCAATGTTGTCAATTCATCATCAGTCGTTACTGTAATTGTTGCTGTTCTTTCAGATTCAAGATTCGAACTTACATCTATTGGATCTACTATAACTACTGAAGAACTTGTTTCATATTTAATAGTTGTAATTACAGGTGTTAAATCCTCTTCAGAAGATAAAACAAGCACATAGCTTAATTTTGTAGCATTAAACCCTAAAACAGTTGTTCCATTGACAGATAAATCAGTCAATGTTGCATCCATATTTACTGGCTCTTCTGTTGTTGGCGCTACTGTTGTTGGCGCTATTGTTGTTGGCGCTACCGTTGTCGGAACATTAGTTGTAGGTGCTTCAGTTGTAATTATCGTTCCATTTTCAACTGTTGTTATCTCATCTGTTGTTTGATTTGTTGTATCACTTGTATCTGTTGTACTACATGCAGCTAAAGACACCACTACACCAGCAAACAAAATAAATGATAAAACTTTTAAAAATTCAAATCCTCTTTTTAAAAAC
>JAQIBJ010000047.1 GCA_027859085.1 Mycoplasmatota bacterium | reverse complement strand
GTTTGTTCTTGTTTCCAAAAAAATTGATTTTTCGTCGTTGTTCTTTCTTGTATATGTTCAGTTTTCAAAGACCTTGTTTTCCTCGTGTTTTTCACACGCTTATATATTCTATCATAGCCGATATTTAATGTCAACAATTTAATCCATGTTTTTTTATTTTTTTTAATAAAATTGGAAAATTGCTATTTTTGGGCCATTTAGTAAAAATATTTGAAGATTTTAGTCAAGAGCTGCAACATTTTTTGCAGCTCTTAACAAAATATTTACTCTTCGTATTCTTCGTATGGACTTTCTTCTACTTCAGGTTCTTCATAATGGAATTCAGTATCTCTTAAGATACCAGTACCTGCTGGAATTAATCCACCAATAATTACATTTTCTTTTAATCCAACTAATGGATCATGCATACCTCTTATTGTTGCATCTGTAAGTACTCTTGTTGTTTCCTGGAATGATGCTGCTGATAAGAATGATTCAGATTTTAAACTTGCTTTTGTAATACCTAATAGTATTGGTCTTGCAACTGCAGGTTTTAATCCATTTGCAAATGCTTTTTTGTTTGCTTCAATAAGTTGATTGATTGAAATTTGGCTTCCTGGTAATAAATCAGTATCACCTTCTAGAATAACAGTCATTCTTCTTGTCATTTGTCTAACGATAATTTCAATATGTTTGTCTGAAATATCAACTGATTGAGATTGATAGACGCGTTGTACTTCATTAATGATATATTTTTGAACTGTTTCAACATCAGTCACTCTTAATAATTCTTTTGGATCGATTGTACCATCTACCAATTGTTGTCCAGCTTTTACTTCGCTACCTTTTTCAACGATTAACGTTGCTTTTGGATTGGTTGTATATTTTTTTGCTTCTATTTTATTTTCAATATAGACAACATGTCGATCTCTATCTTGTTCGATTTCAGTTACTTTCCCTGAAATTTCAGAAATGACCGCTTTTTTCTTAGATTTTCTCGCTTCAAATAATTCTTGAACACGTGGTAATCCTTGGGTAATATCGTCTCCTGCAACCCCACCTGTATGGAAAGTTCTCATGGTCAACTGTGTACCTGGTTCACCAATTGATTGAGCAGCGATGATACCAACTGACTCTCCAACTTCGGCTTTTTCACCAGTTGCTAAGTTTTGTCCGTAACATTTACGGCACATTCCTACTTTTGCAGTACAGCTTAAAGCTGTTCTAATCGCAACTTTAGTAATGCCGGTTTCAACAATCTCTTTAGATTTTTTTACATTGATGTATTCATTTCTATGAACTAAGATTTCTCCTGTTTCAGGATGAATCACATCGGCTGATGGATAACGTCCCATAATTCTATCTTGTAATTCTACGATGACTTTTCCATCTCTATCATGAATTTCTTCTACATATACACCTTTATCAGTACCACAATCTTCAATTGAAATCACAACATCCTGGCTGACATCAACCAAACGTCTTGTTAAGTAACCTGACTCAGCTGTTTTAAGTGCGGTATCGGTAGACCCTTTTCTTGCACCATGAGTAGAGATAAAGAATTCTGACATGGTAAGTCCTTCTTTGAAGGATGCTTTAATAGGTAACTCAATGGTTCCCCCACTTGGGTTGGCCATTAAACCACGCATACCAGCTAACTGTGTAAAGTTAGACATGTTACCTCTGGCTCCAGAGTTACTCATCATATAAATATGATTGTCTTCTTTCATTTCACCAGCAAGTCCAGTTTCAACTTCTTTTTTCGCTTCTTTCCATTCATTAATAACCAATGATTTTCTCTCTGCATCAGTTAACATACCTAAATCATATGTTTCTTGGATTTCAGCCACAGTGTTTTCATGTCTTGTAATAACTTCTTGTTTTTTACTATAAACTTCAACATCACTCGCTGCTACAGTAATACCAGCAATGGTTGAATATTTAAAACCAATGTTTTTCATTTTATCTAACATCTTAGATGTTTCATTGATTTTATATTGTTCAAATATTTTAGAAATAATCAGTGCCAAGAACCTTTTATCAAATGGTTTAACTAAAGGCATTTTTTCAATTTCTTCTTTTAAATTTTGTCCTGGTTTGATGAAATATTTACTTGGTGTTTGAACAGTTAAGTTTGATTCAGTTGGTTCATTAATATATGGGAAACTTCCCGGCATAATCTTATTGAAGACTAATTTACCCGGTGTTGTCACCATAAAGTATGACACATAACTTTCAGGAACACGATCTGTAAATGATAAGATATTGTTTTCTTGCATGAAACCAATACCTGATTCATTTTCTTCAGGTTTGAAATTGTTTTTATCTGTATGCACATGAGAGTCAATTTTCATTGCAATACGTGTGTGTAAATCAACATACTCATTTTCTAATGCCAACATAACTTCATCATAGTTGTTAAAATATGATCCTTCACCAGGTGCATCTTTAGCTTCTTTAGTTAAGTAATAATTTCCTAATACCATATCTTGAGATGGTGTAACAATTGGTTTCCCATCTTTTGGTGCTAAAATGTTATTTGATGCAAGCATTAAAACTCTTGCTTCAGCTTGAGCTTCTTCAGATAAAGGCACATGAACTGCCATTTGGTCACCATCAAAGTCAGCGTTAAACGCTGTCGTTACTAACGGGTGCAAACGAATAGCTTTACCTTCAACTAATATCGGTTCGAAAGCTTGAATACCAAGTCTATGAAGTGTTGGTGCACGGTTTAAAAGAACTGGATGTTCTCTAATCACGTCTTCTAACACATCCCAAACACGGTCATCTAATCTGTCAATTAATGTTTTAGCATTTTTTAAGTTTGATGAGATGCCTCTTGAAATCATTTCTCTAATTACAAAAGGTTTAAACAATGTAATTGCCATTTCTTTTGGCAATCCACATTGGTACATCTCTAGTTCAGGTCCAACAACAATAACTGAACGACCTGAGTAGTCAACACGTTTACCAAGAAGGTTTTGTCTGAAACGACCTTGCTTACCTCTTAACATATCTGATAGAGATTTTAATGGTCTGTTTCTTTCTACAACAACTTTTCTACCACGTTTTGAGTTGTCAATCAAAGCATCAACCGCTTCTTGTAACATTCTCTTTTCGTTTTTAGTAATTAAGTGTGGTGCACCTTGTTGGAATTGACGTTTTAAACGTTTATTTCTATTTAAAATTCTTCTGTATAAGTCATTTAAGTCTGTGGTTGCAAAACGTCCACCATCTAATTGAACCATCGGTCTTATATCCGGTGGGATGACTGGTAATACTTCTAAAATCATCCATTCTGGTTTGTTATCTGATTGTGAAAATGCTTCAACAACACTTAAACGTTTTACGATTTTTTCACGTCTTTGTTTTGACGCTGATTTTAATTCAACTCTTAGTTTTAAAGTTTCTTCTTCTAAATCAATGTCTTGTAATAATTTTTTAACAGCTTCTGCACCTGTTAATGCTTTAAATTTTGAACCAAATTCAAAGTATTTATCTGTATAATCTCTTTCAGACAATACTTGTTTGTATTCTAAATCTGTATCTCCAGGTTCAGTGACTATATAAGATGCTAAGTAAACAACTTCTTCTAAATCTTTAGCTTTAACATCTAGCAATGTTGCTAATCTAGAAGGAGAGTTTCTTAAATACCAAGCATGAACAACTGGTGCTTCTAGCTCGATATGTCCCATTCTTTCACGACGGACTTTTGATTCAGTTATTTCAACCCCACACACAGGACATTTCTTTCCTGGATGTGAACTTTTTTTAGATTTATTAGAACATGCACATTGATAATCTTTTTGTGGTCCAAAGATTCGTTCACAGAATAATCCATCTTTTTCTGGTTTCAATGTACGGTAATTAATAGTTTCATGATTCTTAACTTCTCCATAAGACCAAGATCTTATTTCATCAGGAGAGGCTAATCTAATCTTCAAATGCGAAAATTTTTGACTCATAATCTTTCCTCCTTACGATTGAAAACCAAATTTATCAAGATAATTATCTTTGTCTGTTTCAACTAAAGACTTATCAATCTCATTTTCTCCGGTTTCGCGGTTAATTAATTCAACATAAATACCTAGTGATCTTAATTCACGAGACAATACCCTAAATGATTCAGGTAATGATGGCGACGGAATAGGTTGTCCATCAACAATCGCTTTAAAGACTTTGTTTCTTCCGATGATATCATCAGATTTAACAGTCAACATTTCCTGTAATGTGTAAGCAGCACCATATGCTTCAAGTGCCCAAACTTCCATCTCACCAAAACGTTGTCCACCATTTTGTGCTTTACCCCCCATAGGTTGTTGGGTAACAAGTGTGTATGGTCCAACACTACGTGCATGTAATTTATCATCAACCATATGGTCAAGTTTAACCATATACATAACACCAACTGAAATGTCGTTATCAAACTTACGTCCGGTACGTCCATCAATTAATGGGAATTTACCTGTTGGTTTCATACCAGCTTCTTCCATAATAGCAGCTAAGTCTCCTGACTCAACCCCATCAAATACTGGAGAAGCAACATGGATGCCTAAACGTTTAGCAGCCATTCCTAAATGGATTTCTAATACCTGTCCAATATTCATTCTTGATGGTACCCCAAGTGGACTTAACATAATATCTACTGGTGTTCCATCTTCTAAGTATGGCATATCTTCTTCAGGTAATATTTTTGAAATAACCCCTTTGTTACCATGGCGACCAGCCATTTTATCTCCTTCATTTATTTTACGTTTTTGAACAATAAATACTCTAACAGAAATATTAACACCAGGACTTAATTCATCATTTTCTTTGGTTAGTACTTGTACTGATTTAACAATACCGCCACCACCATGTGGTACGCGTTTTGATGTATCTCTAACTTCACGTGATTTTTCACCAAAGATTGCTAATAAAAGTTTTTCTTCAGGTGAAGGATCTGTTTGACCTTTTGGAGTGACTTTACCAACTAAGATATCGCCCTCATGAACTTCTGTACCAGGTATAACAATACCACTTTCATCTAAGTAACGACGACCATCAGGTCCAACGTTTGGAATTTCACGTGTAATTTCTTCTTTTCCTAATTTTGTATCTCTTGCTTCAACTTCATATTTTTCAATATGAATTGATGTATAAACATCTTCTTTAACAAGACGTTCACTCATAATAACAGCATCCTCGTAATTGTATCCATTCCAAGTCATGAAAGCAACGGTTACATTTTGTCCAATTGCTAACTCACCTTTTTGCATTGATGGTCCATCAGCGATAATATCATCTGCTTTGACAAACTCACCCAATCCAACAATCGGTGTTTGATTGATACAAGTACCTTGATTAGATCTCATAAATTTTTGTAATTTATAAACATCTAATTCTCCAGATTCTGTTCTAATTTTGACTTCTCTTCCATCCACTTCTTCAACAGTACCGCTTCTTAACGCAACAATTGCTGAACCAGAGTCGTGAGCAACTTTGTACTCAATACCTGTACCAACAAATGGTGCTCTTGGTTTTAATAGTGGAATGGCTTGTCGTTGCATGTTCGCACCCATTAATGCACGTGACGAGTCATCGTGCTCTAAGAATGGAATTGACGCTGTTGAAACAGAAACAATCTGTTTTGGCGAAACATCCATATAGTCACAATCTATACGATTGAACATTTTTGTTTCACCATTTTTTCTAGCAACAACTCTTTCATCAAGAATATTTCCATCATCATCTAAATTGATATTTGCCTGTGCAATGATGTGATCTTTCTCATCATCAGCTGATAAATAATGGAGTTCATCTGTGATTCTAAGGTTTTCTTTATCTATTCTAAAATATGGCGTTTCCATAAATCCATATTTATTCACTTTAACATAAGTTGCTAAAGAGTTAATCAAACCGATGTTTTGACCTTCTGGTGTTTCAATCGGACAAATACGTCCATAATGTGATTGATGAACGTCACGAACGTCAAAACCAGCTCTATCTCTTGTCAAACCACCAGGTCCTAAGGCAGAAATTCTACGTTTATGTGTTACTTCATCTAAAGGATTAGTTTGTTGCATAAACTGTGACAACTGACTTGAACCATAAAATTCTTTTAAAGAAGATGTTAATGGACGAATGTTCACAAGATTTTGTGGTGTAATTTCTCTTGGATCTTTTGTTGACATTCTATCTTTAACATTTTTCTCGATTTTTGCTAAACCAATTCTAAATTGGTTTTTCAATAACTCCCCAATAAGTCTAAGGCGTCTGTTTCCTAAATGGTCAATATCATCCATATCACCTAAACCTTTATAAATGTTTAAGTAATAATTAATACTCGCCAATATGTCAGACGTTGTAATATGTAAACGGGTTTCATAAGAATTATTACCAACAATTTTAGTTTTATTAGAATTACCTGATTCATCCTTAATTTTAACTTCAATTTCTTCAACGAAAACATCTCTAATCACACTTTGGATAAATTCTTCGTTTGGATCATCTGTTGCTAATTCATTTCTATTTTCTCTATCGATTAATAATTTAAGTTCTTTTTCTAAATCATTATCAAAAGTAATTTTCTTAGTAATTGATTCTCTATGTTTTCCATATAATTCATAATTATCATATGCTAGAAGAGTATTTCTTTTTAAGATAACTTCTCCAGTGTTTACGTCCACAAGATCTTTTGTGGTATGAACATCTAAATCTTTATCTAATAACGTTTTAAGCATATGGACAACATCAAGTTTTTGATTGACTTTAAATCGACCAACATCCGCTAAATCATATCGTTTTTCATCAAATAAACGTGACACAAAAAACTGTCTAGCACCTTCAAAAGTAGCTGTCTCTCCTTGACGAATTTTTGCATATACTTCTTTAATTGCATCTTTAGAGTTTTGTGTTAAATCTTTATCAAATGAATTATCTAGTAAGTCATTTTCTCCAAAAATATCAGTGATTTGTTTTTTTGTAGAAAAACCAAGCGCTTTAATCATTGTTGTTAACAAAATCTTTTTAGAACGATCGACTTTTGCATAAGGCATACTCTTAGAACCCATTTCAAATTCTAACCAAGCACCTCTTGTAGGAATAACTTGTCCCAAGAATTTCGTTTCTTGAGTTTTTTTGTCTTTCTGTTCAGAATAAAATACACCGGAAGATCGAACAATCTGAGAAACAATAACACGTTCAGAACCATTAAAAATAAATGTTCCATTTGGTGTCATCATTGGAATATCACCCATGAATAAACGATGTTCTAAAACATTGTTATCATCGATTAATTCCCCAGTTTTAGGATCAATTAATTCTTTGTTTTTCAAACGAACTTGAACCCGTAAAGCGCGTGAAAAGGTCATATCCTTTTCTTTACACTCATCGATATTATACTTCGGTTCATCAAATTTAAAATCACCAAAATAAAGTTCAACACTTTCGTTGAAGTTTGTAATTGGAGATATATCTTTAAATAATTCTTTTAGTCCTTTTTCAACGAACCATTTAAAAGAATCTGTTTGAACTTCGATTAAGTTCGGAAGGTCAACATTCGATTTTACTCGCGAATAATTTCTTCTTTCTTTGGCTTTACCATACTGTATAGTACTATAATTCACACAATCACCTCATAAATAAATTTGGTGTGTTTTTTATGCTTGCAAAAACACAAAAGCAAACGCAAAAATGCGCATTATACGCATTTTAATATTTTATCATAATAATTCTATTCAGTCAATTATAAACAACATCTAATTATAACATATCCTGATTTCTTACTCACAATCTCCACATCATTATAGATAGTTTGACAAAACTTGATTGCAGACATTGCACCTTGCTTCTTTTGTATCACCATATACAGTGATCCATTATCAGCTAAATGATGCATTGCATCTTCAAACATTTTGTAGATAACTTTCTTTCCAGTCCGGATGGGCGGATTGGTCACAATTAAATCATACTTTTCAGAAATGTTTTGAAAGCCATCGCTTTTAAAAACATTCACCGTTGTATAATTATTCCTTGAATTTTCTTTGGCAAGTTCAATGGCTCTTTCATTAACATCAACCATATCAATCATTGCTTTAAAGTTGAAGGATTTAAGAATAATACCAATGGGTCCGTATCCGCACCCAAGATCTAAAGCACTATTAAATGATAGGTCTTTGGTTGTATCTATCAGCAATCTTGAACCAAAGTCCAAACCTTTTTTTGAAAACACACCGTGGTCAGTTATAAAAGAAAATTTCTTATCTTCTATCAGAACAAAATGTTCTTTTTTATTTGAATTTAAATCTTCTTGATTGATAAAATAATGTCCCATAATCATAACCTCATACATGAATAAAAACCTGAGGCATCCCCAGGTTTATGTTCATCTCAATGTTGAATTACTATTTTAATTCTACTGTAGCTCCAGCTTCAGTTAATTTTTCAGAAATTTCTTTACCTTCATCTTCACTAACTTTTTCTTTGATTGCTACAGGTGCAGAGTCAACTAATTTTTTAGCTTCGATTAAGCCCATACCATTTAATGCTCTAACAACTTTAATAACCTTAACTTTAGATCCACCAATTGCTGTTAACATAACATCAACTTGTTTTGGACCTTCGTCTTCTACTTCAGCTGCTGCTGCAGGTGCTGCCGCTACTGCTGATGGGTCAATACCGAATTCGTCTTTCATTGCGTCGACTAATTCTTTGATTTCTAAAATATTCATTTCTTTTAATGATTCAATAAAATCTTTAACAATAATTTTTGCCATTATAATATCCTCCTATTAATTGCTTTCATTTTCTTTTTTAGAATCTTCTTCTTTAGAATTTTCTTCTTTAGAATCTACTTCTTCAGAATTTTCTTCTTCAGAATCTTCTTCTGTTAATAAATACAAACCTACCGCTAACTCTCTTACTGGTGCTAACATTTGACCAGCTAACATAGTTAATAGGCCTTCTCTGTTTGGTAATAGTGAAATCTCTTTGATTTTTTCAATTTCGTAAAAATTTCCGTCAACTATTCCTGATTTGATTTTAAGCTTTTTGTTCTTTTTAGCAAACTCGTATAGTATTTTGGCTGCTGATACTTGATCTTCATAACTGAAAACAACCGTGTTTGGTCCGTCTAAATCTTCCATTAATTCATTATACCCTTGTGCTTCAGCTGCTCTTCTTGAAATATTGTTTTTAATCACAAACATTTCACATCCAGCTTCACGCAATTCGTTACGTAAAACTTGAGTTTTTTCAACTGTAAGACCTTGGTATTCAGCAATAACAAAAGATTTTGAGTTAGACATTCTTTCAGCAACTTCATTAACTAATTGTTGTTTAGTGTCGATAACTTTTTGATTAGCCATTCATAGACCTCCTTCTTGTCTAATAAATACGAAAACCTCTTTTAACGAGAAAAAGAGGTTTAAATAGTGAATTTAAAAATCTTAATCTCGGTAGGCTTATTAAGCGCTAGCCCCTACTGTCTTCGATTATTATATTGTTTTTTTAACTTCTAATTTTACGCCAGGTCCCATCGTAGATGAGATACTAACATTTTTAAGATATACACCTTTTACTGTTGATGGTCTAAGTTTTCTTACAACATCTACAACTGTTTTAATGTTTTCAACAAGTTTTTCAGTTGTGAATGAAACTTTTCCAATTAAGACTAAAATGTTTCCAAATTTGTCTACGCGATAAGTGATTTTCCCACCTTTAGAATCGCTAACAGCTTTTTCTACATCCATTGTAACAGTTCCTGTTTTAGGGTTAGGCATTAAACCTTTAGGCCCTAATACACGTCCTAACTTACCAACAGTTGCCATCATGTCTGGTGTTGCAATTACCACGTCAAATTCTGCCCATCCATCGTTGATTTTTTTCACTAAGTCTTCATCGCCAACGTAATCAGCGCCAGCTTCTTCAGCTTCTTTAGCTTTTGCACCTTTAGCAAAAACTAATACAGTTTTTGTTTTCCCTGTTCCATTCGGTAAAACGACAGCGCCTCTAAGGTTTTGTTCTGCTTTACGAGGGTTAAGGTTAAGATTGAAAGCCAATTCAAAAGATGCATCAAAATTTTCAAAGGAAATTGATTTCACCAACTCTACAGCTTCATCAACTGGATAAGTTTTTGTTCTATCAACTTTACTGAATGCTTCAGTGTATTTTTTTCCTTTTTTTGCCATTGTTGTGTTTCCTCCTATATTTGGTTTTAGCGGAATGTCCTCCCAATTATATAGTTGTATTAAAATCTATATTAACAACTTATAAACTTAGTCTTTAACGACAATTCCCATGTTACGAGCCGTACCTTCAATAATGCGAGCTGCTGCTTCTACATCATTTGCGTTAAGGTCTGGCATTTTTTGTTCAGCGATTTCTCTTAATTGATCCCAAGTAATCGTTGCTACGGTTTCTTCTTTAGAGTTTCCAGCTCCTTTTTGAATTTTACATGCTTTTTTCAATAAATCACTAGCAGGTGGAGTTTTTGTAATAAATGTGAATGAACGATCGTCATAAACAGTCAATACAACAGGAATAATGTTTCCTACCTGATCTTTAGTTCTATCATTGAATTGCACACAAAATTGTTGGATGTTAACTCCTGCTTGTCCTAAAATAGGTCCAATTGGTGGTGCTGGTGTTGCTTTTCCACCAGGAACTTGCAGTTTAACTACATTTTTTACTTCTTTAGCCACGAAAGACACCTCCTTATTTTCGTGATGTGGTGAATGGAATTTCTTCCTCCCACTCTAATTACATATTGCACGCTATGACATTATATAATAATAATTGTAAATAGTCAAGATTTTTATCCGTGTATTTATTGTAAATTAAATATCATATTTCGCTAGAATTTCAGCTGGTGTTTTTCTCATTAAATTAAAGACCGGTAATAAACCAAAAATTATATTTACAGCATATATTCCTATCGATCCAAGCATTAATAACCAGAAAGGTAAATAGAATACTGAGAAAAATGTTCTCACTTGTCGTTCTATACCCATTAAAACATAACTTGATAACAAATATCCGGATGCTGAAGCAATGGTTGTATAGACAAGAATTTCTGATAAGAATATTTTATAGACATCTTTTTTAGTGGCACCAATTGCTCTATATATACCTATTTCTTTAACTCTATTAATCATACTTGTTCTCATCACAAAGAAGATAAACAAGACAATACCACCAAGGATCACTAACAATGTTATAACTTGACCAGAAACGGCAGCTGCTCTATCCTCGATATAATTTGTTCTTTCTACTTCATAAATGTCAACTGCTTCATATCCAAGTTCTTCAAGATCTTGTATGACTGCCCCCTTGTCATCTGCATAAAATAAATAGTCAGAACTTTGACCAAAAGAAACATTTAATCTGCTTCCCATATTTTTTAAAATTGCATTTTCAAAGGCTGCGGTTGCTATTAAGTAGTCTGGTCTAGTTAAAGTAAGCTCATCTACATATTCATAAGTTCCAACCACTTCATATTCATCAATCAATGAAGAATTACTCGTATATAATCTTACACTATCACCTATATCATATGTTGAACTTTCATTAACAATAATTTCATCAGCTGCAGTTACATTTACACCATCTATGATATTAATGTGATCTTCATATAAGTCAATATTCGAATAATTGAATTGATTTGCTAAAAACATAGCGTAACTTGTATCATCGGTAACCACCAATTGTTCATTCGTTTCTATGATTCCAACAACCTTCATATCATGGCCGTCTAAATTAAAATCAACAACTGTAAAATCAAACAATTCACCTTGTGAATTATATCCCATTTGTGAAACGTTATAATTCATTAGCAATCTTTTGGCAACACTAGTAGAAATGACAATTTGATCATCACCTTCAGGCATTTCGCCTAAAACTAAATCACCGGAATCTACCCAAGATGCTTTAACTGCATAAGCACCTACCTCAGCAGCAACTTCAGTTTGATAAAAAGTTTGATCACTAAAAAACAGATATATATTTTGAACATATGGAATTTCTACCCCTTCAACATCTGCAATTTCTCTTAATTCATCATAAGTTAATCCTCCAGTCGAATCAACACCTACAAAACTTTTAGGTGCAGATAAGAATTGGGTTTCATCAACTTTGATTAAGTTTCCTAAAGACGCTAACTGTGCTGCCACAACCGCAGAAATCACAAAATAAACAAATATTGTAATTTTCTTTGTAAATTTCTTTCTTGAAAATAATTTTTTCAAACCATTCAACAAGGTATCGCGCCATCTAAATAAAGACTTACTATTATGATGATTAATCGGGTCAAAAGAATCGAAATCCAATGGTTCCATTTCATCAACTTTCACTTCTTTTTTATGGTCATCTATTAAATGTACCTCTGATTCATCATCAACAAAAACAATTTTTTTATCTGAATTTGCTTTAATATAAATGGTATTATTCATTTCGACAACTTTTAAATTAAAATGTTTTTTACTTTCTGATTCATAATAGTAATCGATAAATTGAGATTCTAAATCTTCGTTTTTTAAATCTTTTAAATAAATATAGCGGTCATCTTTATGTTCATAAGTTGAACTATTAAAGTTTTGATAATCATTGACGACCAAACCGTCTTTTAATTCAATGATTCTATCCGCATATAAGTCTACTAAATTTCTTTCATGAGTCACTAAAATAACTAGTTTGCTTTTTGAAATATTTTTGATTAAACTCATGACTTCAAATGTATTATTACTATCTAAGTTTCCGGTTGGTTCATCAGCTAAAATAACATCAGGGTTTTTAGCAATCGCTCTTGCGATACCAACGCGTTGTTGTTGACCTCCAGATAATGCTAAGACACTTCTTTTTCGGTAATTATACATACCAACTTGTTCTAGACTATAGTTGATTCTTTCATCTATTTTTTCTTTATCGTAAAGACCAGCTATATTCAGCGATGTCTTAATATTTTCATAAACCGTTTGATGTGTTATTAAATTATAGTTTTGAAAAATAAAACCAATTTTATTATTTCTAATTTGATCTATCTTAGAAGATTTGTATCTTTGAATACTTTCTTCTTCATATACGATTTCACCATCGCGAAAACTATCCAATCCAGCAATCACGTTTAAAAGCGTTGTTTTCCCACAACCAGATGGCCCAGTAATTGCGACTAATCCAGTTTCAGGAAATTCAATAGAAGTGTTGTTAATAACATGAATTTCATTATTTCTGTTTTTATTAAAATACTTATTAATATTATTTAATTTAATCATGTTATTCCATCTCCCTTCTTAATGTTTCAGCCACACTATCATGATATACCCGAGATAAATATCTTCTTGAAATTAATGCAGAGAATAACATAATAAAAATGAATAAGAATAATGTGTATCTAAAGTTATAGAATTTCAACACATACAAGAAACCTTCTTCTTTAATGTAAGGCGTTCCAAATATAATGGCTAAGACAAATATTATATAAGCGAATACTGCTACAAAAATATTTTCTAGATAAATAAAACTTCTAATCGTCGATTTATTTGCTCCAATCGTTCTAAAAATTGCATAATCACTTAGTTTAGAATTGATTATATTCTTAATAATTACATATGAAATAAAGAAGATACCAATAAACAAGATACCAAACATGAAAATTAAGCCAAAGTTCATAATCAAGAAGATTAAACCTTCTAATTGATTGCCCGAACTAGCACTCGCTGGATGATATACCGTGTATATTTGTTCACCATCAACATTTTGTCTATTCAATTGATCAACATAATTTCTTGCATCTATACCATCATTCGCAAAAATTGATATTTGATATTGTTCATCAAGTGAAAAAAATTCATTATAAACCCTTGAATTTAATTCCATATTTCCATAGTCTAATTGTTGAAAATTAACTGTAATACCTTCCTCTTCAAATGTTTGATAAAAAGCATCTATTTTTAAATCACTATCAAAAGATCCACTGCCTTGCATAAATGTATTGGAAGAAATATTTATTTCATCATCAGCCAATGATTCATTAACTAATACTTGTTCATATTGAAGCGTATATATCAATTCTTTATCATTATTGTTTAAATAAGTAAAACTAATTTCAGCAATCCTAAAGAAACCTGTTTCACGACTGAATGATTGCCATAGATTATCATGAACAAATACAACAGATTGATATCGACCGCCTAAAATATCGACCAACTCTGATGAATCAAAGTACTTATTAATTGTAAAACTTGTAATATCATCTCTTTCATACAATAGAATTGTATCTCCTGTTAAATCATAAGGATCTGAGCGGAAATTGTATTCAGGAATCGAAAGCACTATTTCATCTTCAGGCATATCTTCATAGTCTGATCCCAAATAACTTACCGGCAATATAAGCGGGCCCCATAAATCAACATCACTATTATTTAAATCCCATCCACGATTTGAATTGTTCGAATACTCTAGCATATAATCATTATAAACAATGGTTCTAACTTTTGAATTTGATTGTATATCATCAAGTTCTGCTTGTGTAAAAGCAGAGCCATCTTTTTTATTTACAACAATTCTTGTTTCTGGTGCAAATTCAAAACTAGAATTATAACCAGATTGTTCAGTTTGTGCATATAAGAAACCACCATAGATAAAAGCAAAGAAGAACGTTATAAACATAAAGATAACGAATAATAAAATACTTTTCTTTGGTGTTGCCAATAAATTTCTAAGCACCATTTTTATGGTCTCTTTGAAATTCATTTGGTAATCTTTATCTTCTAAACTTGGTAATTTTTTTGGTTTAACTTTTTCTATTTTTTTATCTTCTACTATTTCGCCATCATATATTCTAATACGTCTTGTGGCTTGATCTTTAACTTGAGTAAAATCATGTGTCACCACAATCACTAGTTTATCTTTAGAAATTTCATGAAGTAATTCAACAATATTTTGAGCAGATTCACTGTCTAAGTTACCTGTTGGTTCATCAGCCACAATAATCGGTGCATCTTTTGCAATAGCTCTAGCAATAACAACACGTTGCTTTTGTCCTCCAGACAATTTTGTTGCCTTATGGCTTTTATGGTCAGTCAACCCAACGCGCTCAATAATCGCCTCCGCTCTATCTCTTAATTCGTCTTTTGGATAACCAGATAAAATCAAAGCCGCTTCAACATTTTGTAAGACTGTATATGACTCAATCAAATTGTAATTTTGAAAGATAAATGCAATATATTTTTTGCGATAATTTTCCCAATCATCCTTCGAAAAATATGATGTTTCTTCATCATTTACATAAAGTTCGCCTTCTTCATATGAATCAATACCTGATATCACATTTAAAAGTGTGGTTTTACCTGAACCACTTTCCCCTACAATCGCTACAAACTCATTAATTCCTAGCTTTAAATTAATTTTTCTTAAACCCAAACTAACCGTTTGATTTTTACTATAAAACTTTGAAATATTCTTTAACTCTATCATATGGCCTCCCTAACACTTCGTTGTTCTAAAATATTATATCATAATCTATAAATAAGTTTTATATATTCTACCCTCTTATGTATCATTATTGTATTCTATTAATCATTCTTAATCAAATGTAATTATAACACATTATATTATTTAGTATAACGGCGCTTATGTTAGATAATTAATTGTAAGAAAAAATAGACATCAAATTTAGAATTGATGTCTATTGTATTTATTTAATTACTTCTACTTCAGCAAAATCAAGTTCCATAGTTGTTTGTCTTTCAAACATTTCAATAAGTACGTGAATTTTACCTTGGTCTTCGTCGATACTTTCAACCACAACTTCTTGTCCTTTAAAGTTTCCATTTGCAATTCTTACTTTATCGCCAACTTCAACATTCAAGCGTTGTACAGCCAACATACCGCATTTTTTCAAGATTGGATTGATTTCTTCAGGTTTCAATGGAACTGGTTTTGTTCCACCACCACTACTGCCTAAGAACCCAGTCACACCTGGTGTATTTCTCACAACAAACCAAGAGTCATCGGTGACAATCATTTCTATGAAAACATATCCTGGATATATTTTAATTCTTTTTTCTTTTTTTGACTTATCAGGTTTCTCTTCGATTTCTATAGTCTCAGGAATCATTACTTGGAAAATTAAGTCTTCCATGTTCATTGATTCAATACGTCTTTCTAGACTTGACTTAACAGAATCTTCTAAACCTGAATAAGTTTGAACGATATACCATAATCGTTTAGCTTCACTCATGAATAATCACTACCCGTAGATTAATGTAAATAAAGGATTTAACACCAAATCATAAACAACAAAAACGAGCATTAAGAATAGTAAGAATGTAAATACTCTTCCTGAACTCTCAGCTAATTTTTTCCCGCTTGGCCAATTTACTTTTTTCATTTCGATAAGACTTGGTTTCACAAATGGAATTGCTAAATAAACAATCACAAGTGTACCAACTAAGATTAAGAATCCTCCAGTTAACATTCTCTTTAATGTTGTATTAAAGAAAAAGTCGATGACTCCAATTCCTGATCTACCTAAGATTGCTTCCAAATCTACATTACCAAATTGTCCTGTCATGATATAAACACCATATAAAATTAATACTGGTGCTAAAATTGCTAATAACCAATTTTCAAATTTATATTCTGTTTTAAGAATGCTCATGACTCTACTTTCATCATTGTTCTTCTTTGGTTTCATTTCTTTATTATTTGCCATAATATCCTCCTATTTACCTTCTTTGTGAATGGTATGTTTTTTACATTTCTTACAATATTTTTTTGCTTGAAATCTTGTAGGCCCAGTAGATTTTTTGACCTCATAATTTCTAGATAAACACTCTTCACATATTAAAACTGCATTATTTTTCATTATATTCCCTCTCACTCGCGTATTAAATGTATCAAAATTTAGAGAAAAAGTCAAGAAAATCATTGTATTAAATAGATTTTAATCTTATTTCTTATTCGGTCCAAAGCATTATAAATTCTTTTTTCGTTCGTACAAATAATTTTCGCAGCTTCTCTCACTGTTCTCTTTTCTATTATTTTTCTTTGAAAGACTTCTTTTTCAAAGCCAGATAAGTTCTCTAATGCGTCATAAACTTCCTGATCCAAAAAACCATGCCTTCTTGGTTCTTCGATGGTTTTTTGTTGATAAATGGGTAACTTTTCATAAATAAATGAAAAGTAATTGTTCTTTTTCTTTTTATAAGAAATTAAATAATTATTTAAGTTCAATTCAAAAAACCTTGTGAATGTTTTGCCATATGTTTCATCAAATTTAATCACAGATTTATGAAGAAGTATCAAAGATTCTTGGAAACAGTCTTCATAATCGTAAACTAGGTTGAATTGTTTTATTTTTTTCGCAATAAGAAACTTATATTTACTAACCATCAATTCAAAGGCTTCGTCATCGCCTTGTTTAATGAGATTAATAATTTCAAAGTCGTTATAATTGCGAAAAATCATTTATTTATCTAACTTCTTTCTTAAAATATCAAAAATTAATATACCTGCACTCACCGATGCATTTAAACTATTAATTTGACCAACCATATCAATCTTAACATTATAATCGACATGATTTCTAACGATTTTAGAAATGCCCTTGCCTTCACTACCAATGACTAAACATAATGGTGTATCCACGAATATTTCATGATAGGATTGTTTGGCTTTCAAATCGGTTCCAACACTCCAAAAACCTTTATCCTTTAATGTTTTTAAAGTATTTGTCAGGTTCGTGACTTCTATAACTTTCACATGTTCTATTGCACCTGAACTTGTTTTAGCAACTGTTCCTGTGATTTTAGCTGAACGGTTTTTAGGAATGATAACACCATCAACTCCACCAGCTTCACATGTTCTAATAATAGCGCCTAAATTATGTTCATCAGTAATTTGGTCTAGCATTATTAGAAAAGGATTTTTACTTAAATCTAACGTGTCTAGAAAAGGTTTTAAATCATAAGTTTTATAATCTTCTACATCCAAAACCGCACCTTGATGGTTGCCTAGAAACTTCTTCTTAAAATCATGTTTATTCAAGACTTGACAATCCACATTGTGTCGTTTTAAGTAATCAATAATATCTTGATTTGTGTTATCCATCACAAAACCTTGATAAATCTTTCTATCTGTTTTTAATACTTCTAAACAAGTATTTCTTCCATAGATTAATGTACTCATTAATAACCCCTTCTTGGTTTATCATACCACATATATTCCTTAACTAACTTGAAAAATTATGATGCTTTTATAACCAATTCATTGATAATCTCAATGCTTCTAGCAATCACTTCACCCACTCTATCAAATGATTTATCTAAATAGAGGTAACCGATTACTGCTTCAAATCCAGTTGATTGGTTATAAGTTTGAACATCTGTATTTTTTGGTTTATGTGATGCAGATTGGTTTCTGCCACGTTTATAAATATTGATTTCTTTCTCTGTATAAAAATCAGTTGTCATCTTCAAAGCAGCCAATGCCTGTGACGCAGCTTGTGTGTATTGGATTGCATTTTGATGTAAGTCACCCACTTTGGTTAACCCTTTTTCAATCAGATACTCTCTAATCTTAATTTCATATACAGCATCCCCTATATAAGCCAATGTTAATCCATTATGTTGAATCACAAAATACCTCTTTCAGTCAACTTTGTTCTTAATTCATCAGCCAACTTATATTTTTTTTGCTTTCTTGCTTGTTCCCATTGAAGATACATATCTTTATCTTCTTGACTCATTGGTTCTAATTCAACCTTTAGTCCTAAAATATTAACCATGTATTGAACCGCTTGATTTAATTGATTGTAATAATGACTAGATGCTTTTTTTCGAACACTGACATTCATTATCTTTAATAATGATTGTAATGCTGTTATCGCGTTCGCTGTATTAAAGTCATCTTCCATTGCATCATCAAATGCTTTCATTACATCTAAAATCTCAGCATCAACAATTTCAACAATTTCTAATTGACCTTGTAAATCAAGCAATCTAAATAATTGTTTCATCGATGATTCAAGCTTTTCAAATTCTTTCTCATACATTTGAAAGCCTTCATCATCATAATTTAATGGAGAACGATAGTGTGTACTTAATAAAAAGTACCTTAATGGCATCTTATCCTCAACGTCCTTCACTAGAATAACGTTTCCTATACTCTTACTCATCTTTGAGTCTTTAATGCTCAAGCGACCATTGTGCATCCAATAGTTTGCCAATCGATGATTATGCAAAGCCACAGATTGTGCAATCTCATTTTCATGATGTGGGAACTTTAAATCAGCCCCGCCTCCATGAATATCAATTTTTTCACCAAAGACATCATCAATCATCGCAACACATTCTGTGTGCCACCCTGGTCTGCCCACTGAGAATGGTGATTTAAAGTTTAATCCTTCTGTTGTTTTCTTCCATAGCGTGAAATCCAAAGGGCTTTCTTTGTCCAGATTGATATCAACCCGTGCACCACTTTTTAAGTCAGCCACTTGACGATTACTTAACCTTCCATATTCAGCAATACTCTCAACTCTAAAATATACATCTCCGTTGATTTCATAAGCAAAATCTTTTTTCACCAATTCATCAATAAAACTTATAATATGAGTCATATAGTTTGTGACTTTAGGTTTTATATAATCTGTTAAACAGTTTAATCCTTCTAAATCATTAAGAAATGCATCAATATAATGATTTGCGACATTCATTTCATCAAGATTCTCTTCTTTGGCTTTTTGAATAATTTTATCATCAACGTCGGTAAAATTAGAAACAAACTTTACATTGTATCCCTTCGCTTCAAAAAACCTTCTAACCGTATCAAAAAAGACCACTGGTCTTGCATTTCCAATATGGATATAATTATAGACAGTTGGTCCACACACATACATATTAACTTGATTTTTATGAATAGATTTAAATTCTTCGACTTGATCTTTATATGAATTATAAATGCGCATCATCATCACCTCTTCGCTACTTATAATTATAGTTTATAGACGGTCTTTTTTCAAGCACTCTATGAAACCTATTTTTCCAAATAAAAAAACCACTTGACGTGGTCTTTTTAGTTTTCTACTTTGTTTAACTTACAGTTTGTAAATTTATAATTTCACTATGTTTGATGCTTGAGGTCCTCTATCTCCATCAACGACGTCAAATGTAACTTCTTGGCCGTTTTCTAAAGATTTGTACCCGTCACCTTGGATTGCTGAGTAATGTGCGAAAATGTCATTTCCTTCTTCATCTGTGATGAAACCATAACCTTTTTCTGCGTTAAACCATTTTACTGTTCCGTTCATTTAAATCTCCTTTTCCTCTTTTATACTTTATTATTATAACTTTTATTCAGCATTATTGCAAGTCTTTTAACTGAACAAAGGTTCGCCCATTATCATTATTGGTCATCAATCCGATCTTCAATACCAACATTCTTAATTGAACCAAATTTCATATTAATTTTTTCAACCCGACTATCAAACTTATCAGTATCATTTTTGACAGTTTGTATTGAACGACTTAACTTTTCCCATTCTTTACTAAATATATTAAAATCTTTACTTAACTTTATCAGTTCCCTGTTGATTTTTTCCATATTTTGAGAACGTTCATAATCAATCATAAATGTTTTAAATGATGATAACAAAGGTACAATTGTGGTCGGAGAAACAATGGTAATAAATTTCTCTCTTGCATATTCAATCACGTTTTGAAGCTTCGAATGCAATAAAGCCAAAATGCCATCACTTGGTACAAACATCAATGCGTAGTCTGTCGTGATCGGTGGCATAATATATTTATTCGCAATATCTGTGATATGTTTTTTTACGTCTCTACCAAACGCAGATATAATCTTGCTTTCTTCTTCTTTTGATAAATCTTTGTTATCAAATAATTTAGAATATGATGAATAAGGGAATTTAGAATCAATCCCAATAATGCCATTTGGTTCTGGCATAAAAACAGCAGCATCAACTCTTACCGACTTATCATTGTCCTTAATTGTATATTGAGTTTTATAAAGTAATTGATTATTACCATAGATTGAATAAAGCAATTGGTTTAATTGATACTCACCATATGCACCTCTTGATTGATTGTGTGAAAGAATGTTTTGCAAAGAAACCATTTCTTCAGACAATTCCTTGATGTTCTTTTGAGCTTCATCAATCACTTCAACCCTTTTGGCAATATCTACAAAAGTTATTTGAGCATCTTTGAATCCTTTTGATAATCTTTCTTCTACTTTTTCATTAATTTCATTCATGCGTTTCTCAACGGTTGTTGATAAAGATTTAAACTCAAGATTAAATTTATTGGAAATTTTTTCTTGAAACTCTGACATTTGCGAATTAATATTCAATCTAAATTCCGCAATATTTTTACTCGATAACTCTGATGAATGCATCAGTTGACGATTGACTTCATTGTTAAATTTTAACAATGAATCATTCAACTCTGATTTAATGTTTTTTTCTAATTGATCAATTTCTTTATCAATGTTAATTGTTTGTTCTTTTCTGCTAAAGAACACCAAATAAACAAGCAAGATAAAGACAAGAACTATAAATGATAATATAATAATGCCAATTATTTCAATTAAAACCATATGCAATTCCTTTCGTCTTAAAACTCTTAAAACATTGGGCTAAATAAATTAAACCATCCTTGAGCAATTCTTTTGAAAATCCCTCTTTTGCGCCATTTTTCTTTTGTAATTTCTAAAGAGTTTTCTAAATCTTCATTATAACTTTTAACCAATTCGTCCACCGTACTATTTTCAAAAATCGCTGTCACCTCAAAGTTTAAATTCAAACTTCTCGGATCAATATTGACCGTCCCTACAGACGCCAATTTATCATCAATGATTAATACTTTTGAGTGTATGAATCTTTCAT
Organism: Mycoplasmatota bacterium; assembly: GCA_027859085.1. Classification (GTDB taxonomy): domain Bacteria; phylum Bacillota_I; class Bacilli_A; order Izemoplasmatales; family Hujiaoplasmataceae; genus Hujiaoplasma. Next base: position 45,474 of record JAQIBJ010000047.1, on the reverse strand, counting down.
TGTATTCATAGATTCTAACACCAAATTTTAGCAATTGTTCATAATAAGAATTTGTCGCAAACCCAACAGTAAAATAATCATGTTTCCCAGGGACAATTAGTTGAATCTTCACACCGGAGTTACTGGCGATCTTAATCGCAGCCATTAATTCTGGTTCAATGATTAAATAAGGCGTGGTAATCTTAATTGATTTTTTAGCCATTGTAAACATTTTCAAATAAACATCTTTAATTAAACCTTGTTCATAATCCGGTCCAGATTCTATCACACTAAACAACCCTTTTTGTTTAGATGGTTTTGGTATTCTATATAAATCCAATACTTGATTGTTGACATAGTACCAATCTTTGATAAATACATTATATAGACCAACAACACCTTTACCTTCAACCATTATTTGTGTATCTCTCCAGAAACCAAATCTTTTTGATTGGTGATTATACTCATCCCCTAAATTCATACCCCCAATAAAACCAACATCTCCATCGATAATGGTTACTTTTCTATGGTTCCTGAAATTTAAATTAGAGTTAAACACCGATAAGGTTTGAGGGTCAAAGATTGAGATATTCATTCCTGCTTGTTTTAACGTGCCCATATAGTGATGGTCTAAATGTTTATTTGATCCAAAATGATCATATAATAAATATACTTTGACACCTTCCTTAACCTTTTCATGTAAAAGATCAAGAATTCTTCTGCCAATATAATCGTTTTTAATAATATAAAATTCCATCATTATATAAGACTTAGCTTTTTGAATCTCTACTTCTAATCTCGGAAAAAATTGGTCACCATTGTTAAGCAATTTAACGCCTGTATTGTCTTGATAAATCGTTCTCGATGTATTGTTTTTAATGAATGAAAAAACATGACCATACTGATAATTATCATAATCTACTTGATTATTTTTTTCAAACCCTGCAAAAGCTTTAGCAGAGATTAAAGGTCTTGTTTTAGGGAATTTCCTTAACTGGAAATCTCTCGCAAAAATACCATAAAGAATAATCCCTAATATTGGATTAAGAACGATAATTAATATCCAGTAACTCTTATTATAAGCATAATCTTCTTTTAGTAATACCTTCACAATAATCCCTAAAGCAATGATGCCTAAAACACCGGAAACAATGAATCCAAAAATGTTTCCAGCAAAGAGTTGCATTACATTACTTATATAATTATATTGCATGGCCGATATGGTGTATACAAATGCGCCAAACACCAATAAGGCAAAAATCATAAAACCTTTTTTCATAACGCGCTTCCTTATTTATGAACTATTTCTTTAGCAAAAAACAAACCACCTTACAGTGGCAGTTTTTTTACAACTCAACTATCGGTGCTTTTAACCCAAATTTTATAACTGAATGAGCAGCTGATATACAATTACTTTTATCTTGATATGATTCACCTGTTAAAAGCATTTGTCCATTTATTGAGAGAAGATTGAATTGAAAACGATTTTGTTTATCTTTTTCAATTGTAAAGTTCTTTTCTTTAATCGCTTTTTGAATTGTTTTTAATCCATTTTTCGCAGATGCTTTTGAAGCATATCCTTGAGAAACAAATAGTACTTGAGCATTCGATGCTTTAAGTCTAATATAAAACAACTCATCTTCTTTGTATATTTCATATTTACCACTGCCTATTTGATCAACTGAATCAAATTTAATGTTTTCTTCTCTAATTTCTGATTTAGGCAATTCATCTAAGACTTCAACTTTTTCTGTTTTGTAAAAATTCTTAACAGATTCAATAGCTGAATTGACATTGGCAACTGTTTGATAAACTTCTCCGGCAATGACGACTCTTGCACCACTCGCATTAAATAATCTAAACTGTGAAAAACCATTTTTATCAGTTTTAATGTTAAACTGACCTTCTTCAACATTCTTTTTAAAGGTATCAATACCTGATAAGGCACCTTTTCCCGTAGAATATCTAAAAGAAGCTGCTAATACCTCTCCGTTTGAAGCTTTTAACCTAAATTTATAGGCTTTTGCTTCAGGGTAAATTTCATATTTACCAGTGTATTTTTTTTGTTTAGAATCATTTGATGACTTTTTTTTCTTTTGTATGTTTTTATCTTCTTTAACGACTTCTTTGTCTTTAGGCCAATCAGGTTCCTGATTCGTTACTTTAGGTTTGTTAAACGGTCTAGTTTTTAACTTTTCAACCGTTTCATCTTTAGATGAACTAAAACCTTTTTCTTCTTCTTTTATGTTTTTAATTTTCTTTTTTAAGTCCTTTCTCTCATCTGCTTTGGAATACGTTTCTTCCTTTTCTTTTGTTTGTATATCATTAGATTGTATTGGTTGTTTTTTGGCTTTTCTTCTTTCACGCCATTTTTTAAATAAACACATTATTATCACCTCATAAAAATATTATACCAAATATAAGTGTATTTTAATATATTAACGCAAAAAAAACACAGGATGTGGGTTCCTGTGTTTTTATATTTGGCATTTTCTTAACGTTTACTGAATTGTGGTGAACGACGTGCTTTTTTAAGTCCGTATTTATAACGTTCTTTAGCACGAGGGTCTCTTGTAATTAATCCAGCTGGTTTTAGGATTTTTCTATAGTCAGGGTTTACTTCGAGTAAAGCTCTAGTGATTCCTAAACGGATTGCACCTGCTTGACCGATGATTCCCCCACCATTGACATTAACTGAAATATCAAATGTGTTTTCGTTTGCAGTTAAAACTAAAGGTTGTGATACGTCTAATCTAGCTAAAGCTGAAGGGATATATTCATCGAAATCTCGTTTATTTACCGTGATTTTTCCTTCACCTGGTCTTAATATTACTCTCGCTACAGATGATTTTCTTCTACCTGTACCGCGATACATTACATTGTTTGCCATATTATCCTCTCACTTCCATCACTTCTGGTTTTTGAGCTTGTTTGTTGTGCTCTTCGCCTGCAAAAACGAATAATTTTTTATACATTTGTCTTCCAAGTCTTCCTTTTGGTAACATACCTTTAACAGCTAATTCAACCATTTTAGTAGGTTTTTGAGCCATTAATGTTTCAGCCGATTTGGTTTTTAAACCACCGTTGTATGTTGAGTGAGTGTAATACATTTTGTCACTCCATTTTTTACCAGTTAAAACAATTTTACTTGCGTTAATGATAATCACATAATCACCAGTATCTACATGTGGTGTAAATGTTGGTTTATGTTTTCCTCTCAATACAGTAGCAACTTCCGTTGCCAAACGACCTAATTTTTTTCCAGCTGCATCTACAACTAACCATTTGCGTTCAATTGTATTAGCATTTGCCATAAATGTTTTCATTTTATACCTCCTTAAGATATTAAAGAGCTAGTGGGTTATATAAAATAAAAATGTACCTGTAATATAATATCACTTAGGCGTGATTAAGTCAACAGATATATTCGACGCTTTGTTAACTAATTTTATCGCCAGGTTCTAATTCATTATTTAACTCAATAACCTTCAAATTTCCATCCTTATCCTCAGCACTTAAGATCATTCCTTCACTTAAGATACCTCTTAATTTTACTGGTTTTAGGTTTACAACAACCATCACATTTGTATTTTTCAAGTCTTCCGGTTTATAGAATTTTGCAATTCCCGAAACAATTGTTCTTACTTTATCACCAGTATTCACATCAAACACCAACAACTTGTCTGCGTTCGGATGTGCTTTTGCATCATCAATATGACCAACAATCAAATCCAATTTTGAAAAATCATCATATTCGATTTCAGATTTCATATCAAATACTCTTTTTTCTTCTTCTTTTGGTTTGTTCGATTCCATCATTACCTTAATCTTTTCACTTTCTTTTTCAACATCTAATCTAGGGAATAAATGAGGTAATTTTTTTACAACTTGATAAACTGATTTTTCACCAAATTTATAACTTGTAAAAACTCTTAATCCTTCACCGACATTTAATCCTTCAAACACTTTAGGTGTTGTTTCTAATAAAAATGGTTGATAAAGAATTGTAATTAAACGAATACTTTCGAGCAAATGATACATCACTGATTCTAATACATCTTTTTTAGAATCGTCTTTTGCTAAATCCCAAGGGAATGTATCATCAATCAATTTATTAGTTCTTTTAACCAATGCAGATATTTCTGACAAAGCTTCTGCCATTTTAAATTCATCCATCGCTTGTTGGTATTGTTCAAAAATATGCTTAGATGTTTCTTCTAGTTCTAACTCAAACTTCTTATAATCATGATCATGCTTAGCGTTTTTTACAGTTCCATCAAAGTACTTATTCACCATTGAAATGGTTCTTGATACTAGATTGGCATAATCATTTACCAAGTCTGTATTAATTCTTTTAATATAATCTTCAGGAGTAAATTCACCATCATGTCCATAAGACAATTCTCTAACAATATAATATCTAAATGCATCCAACCCATAAGCCTCAACCAATTGTTCTGGATAAATCACATTGCCTTTTGATTTAGACATTTTGCCATCTTTCATCATATACCAACCATGGGCAAATAATCTAAATTTTATCGGTAAGTCTAAAGCCATTAACATAATTGGCCAATAAATGGCATGAAACCTTAGAATGTCTTTCCCAACAACATGAACCACTTCATCACCATTCATCCAATATTTTTGGAACAAGTCATCTTTACTTGAACCATAACCTAAAGATGTAATGTAATTGCTTAAAGCATCAATCCAAACATAAATAACATGTTTTGGATTGGATTTAACTTTCACACCCCAATCAAAAGCTGTTCTTGAAACACTTAAATCATTTAACCCTGATTTTACAAACTGAACAACTTCGTTCTTTCTTGATTCAGGGAAAATAAAATCTGGATTATCTTCAATATATTTTAATAGACGATCAGAATATTTAGACAGTCTTAAAAAATATGTTTCTTCTTTAAGGATTTTTGTTTCTCGTCCACAATCTGGACAAATATTTCCTTCTAACAATTGAGTTTCAGTAAAATATGCTTCACAAGACAAACAATAATGTCCTGAATATTCTCCTAAATAAATATCATCATTTGCTAAAAGTTTTTCAAATATTTTTTCAACAACACTTTCGTGCCGTTCTTCAGTTGTTCTTATAAAATCATCATAATCAATTTTTAACGTTGACCATAATTCTTTAGATAACTTTGCCATATAATCAACATGTTCTTGTGGTGTTCGACCATTATCGCTTGCAGCCTCAGCCATTTTTTGACCATGCTCATCATTTCCTGTTAGAAATCTTGCATCATAATTTTGTAATTGTTTGTATTTTTTGACACTATCACATAAACAAGTCGTGTAAGCAGAACCTATGTGGTACTTACCGCTCGGATAATAGATTGGTGTTGTAATATAAAATGTCTTCAATCTTTCCACCTCGTTAATATACTATATTTTCTTTGAATTTATTTAAAGCCTCTTCACCTTTAATTGCTTTGATGATTTCAAAAACAAAATCATAAACTGTGCCTGCGCTTCTTGAGGTTATATATCTACCATCTCTTATGGCTTTTTCATCTACTCTTATGGCTTTTCCCATTTCGTTTTCAGTCCCTGGATAAGATATATATTTTTTGCCATCCAGTAATCCAAGCAAGCCATAAACTGTAGGTGCTGCGCACAAGGCAAGCATCCATTTTTCCTTTTGATCAAATGCTTTAGCAACTTCTTTAACTGATTGTTCATCTCTTATTTTAAACGTTGCTTTTCCACCAGGAATAAATAATCCATCATAATTGTCTACATTTAATTTTTTCATATATTGGATATCTGTGACAACAGTTTTATATGCACCAGTCACTTTTTTTTGATTATATACAGAATAAAAATCAACTGTAAAACCTGCGCGTCTTAATAAAGCACTTGATGCTAGCGCTTCAACATCTTCAAAGCCATCCGCTAATAAACATGCAAATTTCATTATACTATTCCTCCTTGATTTTATTATGTAAATATTCTTGATAAATTTTATTTTTAGGTATTTGTGTCATCTGAGAAACTTTTTTCATTGCTTCTGTTTTTTTCAATCCTTGTTTAATAAAATAATCAACTTGTTCAATAATAGTTAATTTATCATCCATTAATTCTCCTGTATAACCTTCCACAATCAAAACAAGTTCACCTTTCAAGTCTTTTAATTCATCATATTCAGATAATTTACCACGTATGGTTTCTTCATAAGATTTTGATATTTCTCTAGCGATTGTAAATTGTCTATCACCTAATACATTGAATAAATCTTTTACTGTATCTTTTACTCGATGGATTGATTCATAAAATATTAATGTTTCTGGATAATACTTCACTCTTTCAATCATCTCGTGTCTTTTTTTAATTTTATTATCTAAAAACCCTAAAAAAACAAATGGTTGTGTCTTTATCCCAGACATAATCAATGCAGGTAATAAAGCATTGGCGCCTGGCAAAGCAACCACATTAAAATCTTTTTCAATAGCTTTTTGAACCAAATGATATCCTGGGTCACTGATTAATGGCATCCCCGCATCACTGATCAACGCTATATTCTTCCCACTGATTAATTTTTCAATGAGCACATTCATCTTTTGTTCTTCATTATGATCATGATATGAATCCATTTTTGTTTTTATATCAAAATGTGTAAATAGTTTTCTTGAAGTTCTCGTATCTTCAGCAAAGACTATATCCACTTCTTTTAATATATTTAAAGCTCTAAAGGTAATATCTTCTAAGTTACCTATTGGTGTGGGTACTAAATATAAAGTTGGATTATCATTTTGATAATGCTTAATGATTTTCATAATTTTCATCTCCTAGATGAAAAATATCTAAAATGTCTTTTGTGTATTCAGTATTTTCATCATAAATATATAAAGGCTCTTCAATTTCTAAAGAACCCATAGAACCGTTAAACCTGGCTTCAACAAGTAACATTTTGGCAGGCTTATTAGGTTTTGTGTAAACAAAACGCAATCTTTTAACAACAAAATTTTGTTTGTATAGTTCCAATATGATTTCATCCATTCTTTCAACTCTATGAATGAAGTAAAACATACCACCATTTGATAAGAGCCTTTTTGTTGCTGAAAAAAGTTCTTCTAAGTTTAATAACACTTCATGTCTTGCGATTTGTAAAGACTCAAGATCATTTTGTTGGTTTCTTTCAGTTGTTTTATAAAACGGCGGATTACAAACAACAATATCAAATTGATTCGTTTGAAATTGTTGATAAACTTTTTTTATATCCTCGTGTATAAATGTAATTTGATCTTCAAGATGATTAATTTTCATTGATTCTTTTGCAAGTTCAATTACATCTTCTTGAATATCCACACCTGTAATATGTGCTTTTGTTTTCAAAGATAAATAAAAACTAACCGGTCCCAATCCGCAACCTAGATCAATAATTTTTTTAGTTCTCGGATTGATTCTTACAAAATCACCCAATAACAAAGAATCAATGGAAAATTTAAACAAACCATCCGTTTGTTTTATTTTCAAGCCATCATAGGCCAATAGATCATGCGTGTAAACCTGAGACATGATTAATCCTCTAAACTCGATAATTCTTCTTCAATATCTAAGTCTTCTTTTTTCATAGCCACATCACTCATGTGATAAGTATTTTTATCATCTGGTGTAAACATAACTGTCACACTTTGTTCACTGTAATTAATTTTCAATACTTTACCTTGACCATCTTTTGTCCATACCAATGAATCAACATTAGGTGTTTCTGCTTTAAAGTTTTTATAATTCTCGTTTTCATAACGAATACAGCATAAAAGTTTTCCACATAATCCAGAAATATTGCTTGGATTTAATGAAAGATTTTGAGTTTTTGCCATCTTAATAGTGACTGGCTCAAACTCTCTTAAAAACCTTGTGCAACACGTTTGCATTCCACATGGTCCAATACCGCCAATTATCTTTGCACCGTCTCTTGCGCCAACCTGACGCAGTTCAATGCGCACATGGAACTCATTGGCTAAGTCTTTAACCAATTCTCTAAAATCAACTCGACCATCAGAGGTAAAATAAATAATAAGTTTAGATCGGTCTAATGTATATTCTGAATTTAACAACTTCATATCAAGCTTATGTTTCTTCACTAAATCTTCGGTCAAATCAAGAATAGGTGTTTGATCAATCATGTTTTGTTTAAACGCTTCTATATCTTCAGGGGTTGCGATACGTAAAACAGGTTTAAGTGGTGATACCAAATCTTTTTCACTGATATCAATGATATCTGATATAACTTCACCAAGTTCAAAACCTCTAATTGTTTCCACAACCACATAATCATTTCTATTTAGATCCAAATCATTTGATGAAAAATAATATTTTTTTCCTAGGTAATTAAATTGGATTGCGACGACTTTGTGTTGCATTTTTATAACCTCTTTCCAAAACCATTAGTAATTGATTAAATGCCAACGGCATATTAATATTGTATTTTATTCTCTTTGAGAGTTCCAACAATTTTTCTAAATGGTTTTTTGCTTTATTTAAATCAAGTTTTTTTGCTAAATTCTCTATCAAAAAATGATGATTATAGAAACATAAATGCTCATTTTTTAATTTAGATTGAATAATGTCTTTTTGAAAAATAATCATTAAATCAAGAAAAAATTCAGCTCTAGATTGTTCAGAGATAACTTTTCCTCCATTTTCTAAAAATGTAATAATTACAGATTTTTTATTATCTTCCATTGATTCATATACGTCAATCACCAAATCAATTAATTCAATCATCAAACCGTCATTGGCAATTTCTATCGCAGCTGAGATGTCTGAAGTATATTGACTAATTGGATTTGCATAAGATGCATCAATGCCTAAAGATTGGAGTTTATCTTTAATAATATCTCTATCCAATTCTTTAAAATGAATCTTTTCCCCTCTTGATTTAATCGTTGGAAGAAGTGCTTGAACATTTTCTGTAATCATAATTTGATAAATATCTTCTCCAGGTTCTTCCATTGTTTTTAACAATGCATTGGCTGAAGATAGATTAAACTTATCTGCTTCATAAATAATGTTAATTCTTGGGCCTGATTCTAAAGAGGTTTTAGAAAACTCTTCAATCAATGATTTAATTTGTTCTTTTTTAATCATTTGTCCATCAGGTTTAACAATAAACATATTTGGATGAACCCCAGAATCAATTCTTTTACAATTGTCACATTCATGACAAGGATTCTCAGAATCATCTTTATTGTTACACATAATTGCTTTTGAAAAAAATTCAGCGATTTCAGCTTTTCTAGTACCTTTAACGCCTTCAAAGATATAAGCATGGTTTAATCTATTTAAATGAATATGGTTTTTTAATAATTTAGCCGGCACTTTTTGTTCAAGTGCAATCTCATCCCATGACTTATAACTCATATGCTCCTCCTACAAAATTTGGTCAATTAAAGCAATGGTATCATTAACCACTTTATCAAGCGGATTCTCACCATTGACCTTCTTTATTCTATCATATTTTTCAACCAAACCTAAATATCCCTTATAGATTTTCTTATGGAACTCTAAACTTTCAAGGTCTAATCGATTGACTTCTCTATTGGGCGTTGAAAAAACTCTTTCCAATCCCACTTCAGGTCGAACATCGACAAAGATTGTTAAATCTGGTAAAGCTTCTTCAATTGCAAAGTAGTTTATATCATAAACTTTATCAACACCGATACCTCTAGCATCCCCTTGATAAATCAATGAACTATCAACAAATCTATCGCAAATAACAACATAACCTTCTTCTAATGCTGGTAGAATCTTTTCAACAACATGTTGACGTCTCGCAGCCGCAAAAAGTAATGCTTCTGTTCTTGGATCCATTTCTTGGTTGTTTTTATCTAAAAGGATTGAACGAATTTGTTCAGAGATTCTAATACCACCGGGTTCTCTTGTTGTTAAAATCTTAAATCCTAAGTTTTCATAATGTGTTTTTATCTCTTTGATGACAGAAGTTTTTCCGGAACCTTCAGTGCCTTCAAATGTAATAAATTTTCCTTTCATTTCATCACCTGCTTATTGTTATATTATCTCATAAATAACATATTTTTTAAACATAATTATTTAATAAGATTGAGTAATATGATACAATTAATTTTGAGGATGGTTCGATATGCAAATATATATTAACAAATTAACATTCGGTTATGGCATTAAAACAGTCATTAAAAATCTAAGCCTCACCTTAAATCAAGGTGATTATTTAGTCATAAAGGGTAAAAATGGTTCGGGAAAATCAACTTTTATCAAATGCTTACTTGGTATAAACGACGTAAAACCTGGTAGTATCTTTTTAGACGAAACAGATATTACCGCTTTTAAGAAGTGGCCCAAGTTTGGATATGTCAGTCAAACTTTTGATGGTTTTAACTATGAATTTCCCATCACCGTATCTGAATTGCTAAATGTCTCAAGTGCAAACAATGTTAGTGTTCAAACAAGATTGAAACTACTTGACCAAATGAAGATATTTAATATTCAAAACCAAAACATCAACTCTTTATCCGGCGGTCAATTACAACGTGTCTTTATTGTAAGAGCTATGTTAAACAACCCTGAAGTTTTGATTCTTGATGAACCCACCGCTTCAATAGACAAACAAAATAAAACGTTCTTCTATGAAACCATAGAAGCATTAAATAAACAAGGCATTACGATTATTCTTATCACACATAGTGATAGTATGGAACACCTACACTATACTCATGTGTTGGAAATGTATGCTGATTCAACCAATAATTTTTCAACAAGACAACATTCTACTGAAGGAGGAGATGAATAATTATGTTCTTATCATTCATTACTGATCTCTTCCAACAAGATTTTATGTTAAGAGCCTTAGCCGCTGGTTTTATGCTTGGTATCCTAGCCCCTTTATTAGGGTCTATAGTGGTTGTAAGAAGATTATCGTTTATTGCAGATACCTTGGGCCACTTTTCATTAGTGGGTATCTCAGTTAGTTTATTCTTAAGCTCAATTGGCTTTTCTTATTTTTTCGAAAAACCGCTTTATCTAGGGATTATCTTCTCTGTTATTGGCGGATTGCTAATTGAGTTTTTCCGGCGTTCTTATAAGAACTATAAAGAAATATCCATGGTTATTGTTATGAGTTTAGGTGCTGCATTAAGTGCCATATTCTTTTCATTAGCTAGTAAAACAGGTTCATTATATGAATACTTATTTGGTTCAATTCTAACCGTTACAAATTATTATATATATTTAATTTTCATTACATTATTCATCGTTTCACTATTATTTATCTTATTTGGCAAGAAAATAGTCGCCGTCAGTTTTGACGAAACGAATGCTAAATTCTTAGGCATTAATGTTAATATATTTCAAATAATTTTCATGGTTATGTTATCCATTGTTGTTTCTGTACTATTGGAAGCTGCAGGAGTATTATTGATATCTTCAATGATGGTTATACCAGTCGCTGCTGGAATGAGAATCGGGTGGTCTTATAAATCCACAGTTATTATTTCAATTATATTTTCAGAACTATCAGTGCTTGTTGGTTTATGGGGGGCTTACTCGTTCACAATACCAAGTGGTGCAGCCATTGTTTCTGTAAATATCATCATATTATTAATTGTTGCATTAACAAAAAGGATTATCAGTGCAAGACGTATTAAAAACTTATCAAGAAAAGTATAAAAGAGATATGTTGAATATCTCTTTTTTTTATGAATTAGAAATAATCAAAATGATTATCACTAAGTTAATATATTATATGTTCCAAATACAAACCCTCAGCTTTCGCCATTGAATTTGTATGCTTTCTAGATTTAACTTCTAATACATCTTTAATAGACATACTTGTTTTACCTTTTCCTAATTTCAATAAATATTCAACAATAATTCTTACCATATATCTTAAGAATCCATTTCCTTCTATTTCGATGTATAATACACCGTCTTTTTTTATGATTTCTGCATAATGAATCGTTCTATAAGGATCATCTACAGCTGATTTAGAAAAACTAGTAAAGTCGTGTGTACCCAGTAGATACTTGATATTCTTTTTCATAATCTCAATATTTAATGACTTTTCAAAGTGATAGTAATTAATTAAAAATGGATTTATTTCATCCAAAGAAATTTTATATACATAACGTTTCTTATACACATCATATCTTGAATGAAACAATGGATGAACATCTTCCACCACTTTTACCAAGATATCATTGGGTAGTTGATGATTAAGTATTTCTATCCACTTCTCATTGGAAATATCCATCGTTGTATCAAAATGTAATACTTGCTCATATGCATGAACACCTGTATCTGTTCTTGATGCACCTTGGATTAACTCATCACTTCGATTAATTTCTTTTAAAACTTTTGTGATTTCTCCTTGAATGGTTCTATGTTTACTTTGGTATTGAAAACCAAAAAAGTTTGAACCATCATAACTTACAATTAATTTTTTCCTCAAATATTCTGGTTTATCAGTTACCAAGACAATCTTTTCAATCATATCATCGCGATAAGAAATTTTAATCATATGACCAAATCGATTATAACCGTAAGCTGTCTGTTTCGATGGTGAATAGTCTAAAACCAAGTCTTTGAATAAGGCTTGGTTTTTGCTTATGTTTTCAATGATTTTATCATGATCAAATATCAATAAATCATTTATTTTAATTGCTGCTTTATCGCTAAAATTAAACATTTAATACCCCAATACATTAATTCTTAATAATAAGGCAATTGTAAAGAAAGCAACTGTAAACATTGAGACTAAAACATCTCTATATGAATACTCTAAAATATGTAATCTTGTTCTTGGTTTCCCTGGAATAAAATTTCTAGAACCCATAGCATCTGCTAATTCTTCACTTCGCATAAAGGCAATGATGAACATCGGTATTAATAGGGAAATGACCTGTTTTAGTTTATCTTTCAATTTACCTTCTGAGAAATCAGCGCCTCTAGAAGCTTGTGCTTGCATAATCTTATTGGCTTCATCAAAGATGGTTGGAATGTATCTTAAACTAATTGATATAATCAAAGCAAAATCATCTGAGTTAAAACCAATCTTCTTCAGGGGTCTTAATAAACTTTCTAACCCTTGTGTTAAATCAGTGGGTTTTGTTGTTAAAGTCAATATGGTAGATAAAGTAATAATAATTAATAATCTCAATACAACAAATATTGACATTTCAATGCCTTTTTCGTAAATTCTAAAGTTAAATGATGTAAATAGATAATCGCCACTGATGGTCACATTCGCAAATAGGAATATTGATCCAACAATAAAAGCAATAAACAATAAGAAATTAAATTTCTTAAACTTTGCCAATAATCTCCAAACAATAAACAAACCTATAACAAACGCTATATTGATTAACGAAATATTCAAATTTGAATCTAATACCAATGCGCCTTCTTTGTTTAGTAATATTTGAAAGACAAATGTAAATATCAAAAGAATTAGTATCGGTTTTAAGCCTTTCATCACTTTGATGAAAGAAATTTTACCAATAACCAACAATATGAAAGTTAATAACAATGCACCAATCACTTGATAGATATCATTCAATAAGAACGTACCAATCATCAAGAATAATACAGCCACAATTTTTGTTCTGGGATCAACTCTATAAAAGAAGCCTTTTCCAGGAACATATTGCCCAATAACAATACCTTTCATTATTTCACCGCCTTTTTAATTTCAGCCAATACATCATCTGCGGTTTTTTTGAACACATCCAAATCAAGTTTAAGTGTTTTATTCAAATGTTTTAACACTTTAATTGAGTTCGGATAATCAAGATATTCTTCTATTAAAGCTGAATTTCTAAATAATTTTTCAGGTTCGCCTTCGTATATTTTTTCGCCTTCATTCATAACAATAACTCTATTAAAATACTCATATACTAAATCCATATCATGCGTAATAATAACAACCGTTTTATTGGTGGTTTCATGAATGTTTAGAAATAATTCCATTAATACTCTTTTACCAGCAGGATCTAATCCTGACGTGGGTTCATCCAATACAAGTATCTTAGGATCCATCGCAAGAATACCAGCGATTGATACTCTTTTTTTCTCTCCACCTGATAAATTATAAGGATTGCGCTCAAAATAACTTTCATCTAATCCCACTAGACGAATGGCGTTCATAGCCAATTCCTTTGCTTCTTCTTTATCAATATGAAAATTCATAGGACCAAACATCACATCTTTTAAAACGGTTTCTTCAAACAGTTGATATTCTGGAAACTGAAAAACAAGTCCGACATTTTGTCTAATGTCATTATACTTAATTTTTTTATTTCTCTTATGTTCGATTTTTTTACCAAAGATTTCCATATAACCAGACGTGGGAAAAATTAATGCATTCATATGCTTTGCCAAAGTTGTTTTACCTGAACCAGTATGACCAACCAAAGCAATGAATTCATCTTTTTCTTTAATGTCTAAACTTATTTTATATATAGCAGATGCTTCCATATCGGAGAATGAGTTATATGTATAACTTACTTCATTGAAACGTATGCCCATAATGTCTCCTTTATCAAATCGTATTTTTTGTCTTTCAATTCATTTGCTACATCTAAAGCAACAGGTAATTCCAAATGACTTTCAACAAATAAATGTTTATGTCTCATTAATTTTCTACTATCATCTTGTGCAAAAACTTCGCCTTCTTTTAAGATTAACAATTTATCAGCTAGTAGCGCTTCATTAATATCATGTGTAATCATGATGATGGTTAATCCTTCATCATGTAAACTTTTAATATAACTCATCAATTCTTCTCTAGCAGATGGATCAAGCATAGATGTTGCTTCGTCAAATATAATAATATCTGTTTTCATTGCTAAAATACCAGCAATCGCAACTCTTTGTTTTTGTCCGCCAGATAATTGAGAAGGTTCTTTATCTAAAAAATTCTTCATTTGAACTTTATCTGCATAAAAAAGAATACGTTCAATCATTTCTTCTCTAGCGACTTGCAAATTTTCCATACCAAAAGCGATGTCATCTCTTACAGTAACACCTACAAATTGATTATCCGGATTTTGAAATACAATACCTATTTTTTTTCGAATATCATAAGCTGATTCTTCAGTTAATTCTAGACCATCAATTGTAATGGTTCCTGATTGAGGTTCTATTAAACCAACCAATGCTTTGGCGAGTGTAGATTTACCAGAACCGTTATGTCCAAGCACAGCAACCCAATCACCTTTATTAATTTCAACGTTGATATTATTTAAAACATTTTGCTTGCGATTATAAGAAAAATTTAAGTCTTTTATAGTTATATAGCCCATTTACATCACCTAAGTTATTATATCAAAATAAATTTAAAATTGCTATGATAGTGTTAATCCAATTATAACAATTCATTTTTTAAATCTCTTAATGCAACAATACCTAGTAATGACTCCTTGGGTGAGCCATTTTCAGTCACCAACAAAAGGATTAAATTATGCTTGTCTTTAAAGTCACTGGTAAAAATATCATAGGCTTCGTCAACAGTCATTTTTCGATCTACAAAATTAAAATATTTCCTAGGTTCTTCGTCTAAATCAATCACTTCATGAAATTCTTTGATGAGCATGTCTTTATCAATAATTCTTTCTGAGATGGTTAAGTAATCAAAGACTGTTCTCTCCGTAAACATACCAACAAATTTTTTGTTGTTTAAAATGGGAATTGAAGCAAATCCACTATCTTTCATTAATGCAATAACTTCAGACAATCTATCGCTATATTCTTTTGTCTGTAAATCGCTAAAAACAGTCATTACCTGAGTTACTTTTTTAGGTTCAACTATACGATTAACCAAGTTTTCAAACGTCTTTAAAAACGACTCATTTGGTATGATAATATCATTATTATGAGCAATAATATTTCTAATTTCACCTGCAGTTTTTAAAACATCGAATTGATGTTCTCGATTGATAATCGGTTCAAGCTTATGTTTTTTTATATAGAATAATTTCCTAACATAACTCATGTAAGAAGGGTTATTGTTAAAATGTTTGACTCTTAAGTATGTATCTAATTTATTATAAAGTTCTAAAAAATACGTTTCTTTATTCATAAGGCTTCCTCCCGGAAAAATGTAAAAAAAGTATCGATTTCTCGATACTTTATTTTTATTATACTAATTCAATAATAGCCATTGGACTTGAATCACCTAAGCGTGGTCCAGTCTTGTAGATACGTGTGTATCCACCGTTTCTATCTTTATATTTAGGTCCTAATTCTTTGATTAGTTTAACGATAGCATATTGATCATCTATTTTTAATTCTCTAACTGTTTTTTCAGCGATTCTTGTTGAATTCAAGTCACCTTTTTTTGCAAGAGTAATTAATTTTTCAACAGTTCTTCTGATTTCTTTAGCCTTAGTAAGTGTTGTTTCAATTCTCTCATGCATAATTAGTTGAGTAGCTAAATCACGAATTAGAGCCTTACGATTAGCGCTATTACGATTAAGTTTAGTGTATCCTCTGCTTGCCATAATTTCCTCCTATCGATTAGTGTTTAGCTAAGCTTAAATTCAATTCTTCAAGCTTTTGCTTAACTTCTTTCAATGATTTTTTACCAAGATTTCTTACTTTCATCATGTCTTCTTCAGTTTTTTCAATAAGTTCTGAAAGATTATTGATACCTGCGCGTTTCAAACAGTTGTAAGAACGAACAGATAAGTCTAAGTCTTCAATTGGTTTTTCTAAGTTTTTATTAGTTTCTTCAACTTCTCTTTCTACCATAAACTCTTCATCAGCAGCTTTTTCTGATAAATCTACGAATTCATTTAAGTGATCGATTAGCATTTTAGATGCTAAACCAATTGCGTCTTTTGGATTAATAGATTTGTCTGTCCAAACTTCCATTGTAAGTTTATCATAGTCTGCAGAGTCTTCAACTCTCGTTTTTTCAACATCATATCTTGCGCGTGTGATTGGTGTATAGATACTGTCAATTGAAATGTCATTTACATCATCTTTGTATTTTGCATTTTCAAAAGCATTTACATATCCATTACCTTTTTTAGCTTTAAGCGTCATTCTTAATACGCCTTTATTTACACGGCAAATAAAATGATCTGGGTTTTTAATTTCAACTTCTTCATCAGCTATAATATCTGATGCATAAACATCTCTTGGGCCTTCAACTGAAATGTCCAAGCGTTTTTCAACTATTGGATCATCGTTGTCAATCGAAAGAATAACACCCTTAAGATTTAGAATGATGGTTGTTACATCTTCAATGACACCATCGATTGGTGTAAATTCATGAACAACCCCCGCGATATTAACATTAACGATTGCTGCGCCAGGTAAAGAAGACAATAAAACTCGTCTTAAAGAGTTACCTAGTGTAATACCGTAACCTCTTTCAAGAGGTGAGATAGTGAATTTTCCGTAGTTATCCTCTAGCTCTGATATTTCTGTTTTAGGTTTTTCGAATTTCAAGTCCTTCATCATTACCTCCTAACCACGTGGTCGTTTTGGTGGACGACATCCGTTATGAGGAACTGGTGTAACATCTTTAATTGCTGTAATCTCTAATCCTGCTACTTGTAAGCTTCTAATAGCAGCTTCACGTCCAGGTCCTGGACCTTTGACTTCTACTTCAACTTTTAAAACCCCATGATCCATTGCTGATTTTGCTGCCGCTTCAGAAGCTAAACCTGCTGCAAAAGGAGTAGATTTACGGCTACCTTTATACCCGATTGCTCCAGCTGAACTCCAAGCAATTGCATTACCACTTGAATCAGTGATTGTAATAATAGTATTATTGAAAGTCGAATGAATATGTGCTATTCCTGAAGGAATATTCTTTTTCACACGACGTTTTGTTTTAACTTTTTTACGTGCCATTTTATTCAGTCTCCCTTCTTATTTTTTCTTATTAGCTATAGTTCTTCTTGGGCCTTTACGTGTTCTTGCATTGTTACGAGTGTTTTGTCCATGTACAGGTAATCCTCTACGATGTCTTAATCCACGGTAACTTCCAATTTCACTTAAACGTTTAATGTTTAAAGCTACTTCACGTCTTAAGTCACCTTCGACAGTAAATTTTTCAACTTCTTGACGAATTTTTACTACATCCGAGTCTGATAAATCTTTTACTCTTGTGCTTTCATCTATACCAGCAGCTTCTAAAATCTTTTCAGATCTAGTTCTACCAATACCAAATACATATGTTAAAGCAACAACGACTCTTTTTTCTTTAGGAATATCAACTCCTGCGATTCTTGCCATAGTTTCCTCCTATTTTCCTTGTCTTTGTTTATGCTTTGGATTATCACAAATTACATAAACTTTACCTTTTCTTTTTATGATCTTACATTTATCACAGATTTTTTTTACAGATGGTCTTACTTTCATACCATTACCTCCTTAAAATCTTTCCATATATAATTTATTAATTTTTCATTCGATATGTAATGCGTCCACGTGTTAGGTCGTATGTTGATAGTTCAACTTTTACTTTATCACCTGGTAAAATGCGTATGTAGTGCATGCGGATTTTACCAGAAACGTGGCCGATAATACGGTGTTTGTTTTCTAGCTCAATTAAAAATTTTGCGTTCGGTAAAACTTCAATAACAGTTCCTACCATTTCAATTACTTCTTCTTTTTGTGCCAAATCAATCACTCCTTATAATTTGGTTAATATTTCGTAACCTGTTTTAGTAATCAATATTGAATGCTCATAATGAGCAGATATCGATTTATCTCTGGTCACTGCTGTCCACCCATCAGTTTTTACTCTGACATCTTTATTCCCTAAATTGATCATTGGTTCAATTGCTAAAGTCATGCCAGCTTTTAGTTTAGGTCCTCGTCCAGGCAATCCATAATTTGGTATTTGTGGATCTTCATGGAGTTCTCTACCTAACCCGTGGCCGACAAATTCTCTAACAACACTAAAACCAAGACTTTCCGCATATTTTTGTATAGCATGAGAAATATCTGATAAGCGATTACCTGCTTTAGCAAATTCTAAGCCTTTAAAAAGACTTTCTTTAGTACCTTCGAGTAATCTATTTGCTTCAATAGATATTTCCCCGCATGCATAAGTCCAAGCGGAGTCACCGTGATATCCTTTGTAAATAGCGCCTATATCAACAGAGACGATATCGCCTTCTTTAAGAATTCGCTTTTTACTTGGAATACCATGAACAACTTCTTCATTGATTGATATGCATGCTGCTGCGGGAAAACCATTGTAGTTTTTAAAAGATGGGGTTGCATCGTTTTCACGAATGACTTTTTCTATTAAACCATCTAGATCTTTTGTTGAAATGCCTGGCTTTATATAATCTCCAGCAGCTTGATGTGCTAAAGCAACTATACGTCCAGCTTCTCGCATTAATTCAATTTCTCTTTTTGATTTAAGTTTAATCATTACAACTCACCTAGTTTTTTTAGTATATCTTCAAATACTCGATCGCTCGAATTCTCACCATCAATAACCCTTAATAGATCTTTTTGTTCATAATAATCTAATAATGGTTGTGTTTTGTTCTTATAGATTTTCAATCTATTCAAAACTGATTCTTTTAAATCATCGGGTCTTTGAATCAATTGATGTCCGCAGACATCACAAACGCCATCAACTTTTGGTTGTTGATATTCTAAGTGGTAAGTTTCACCACAATTAGAACATACTCTTCTTCCCGACATACGGTCTGAGATGATGTCATCATCGACGTCGACATTGATCACTGCAGTTAATTGAATTTGACGTTTGTTTAACATCTCATCCAACGCTTCTGCTTGAGAAATTGTTCTTGGATATCCATCCAACATAAATCCGTTTTCGAATTCAGTGGTCGAAAGGACGCCACGAACAATATCATTTGTCATTTTGTCAGGTACTAAGTTTCCTTGATCTAAGTATTTTTTAGCTTCTTGACCAATGTATGAACCCTTTTTAATTTCTTCACGATAAATCTCGCCAGTGGAAATATGGGTTAAATTAAAATGATCAAGAATTTTTTTTGCTTGGGTACCCTTACCTGCTCCAGGTTTACCCATAATCAACAAGTTAATCATGGCATTATCTCATAAAGCCAGCGTAAGCTTTTTCTTGAGTATCAGCTTCAATTTGTCTCGCTGTTTCAAGTGCTACACCAACAATAATCAATAAAGATGTCCCTCCGATTTGAGCGTAATTATGACCAAGAATAATCGATGTAATAATCGGTAAACTTGCCACAACTACCAGGTAAAATGCACCAACAACTGTTACTCTAAATAATATCTTAGTAATATGAGCTTCAGTTTCTTTTCCAGGTCTAACACCAGGAATATAAGCATTTTGTTTGTTTAGGTTTTCTGCTATTTGTTCTGGTTTGATTAGAATGAACGAATAGAAGAATGTGAAAATAAAGATTAGTAATGCATACATTACAAAACCAATTGGTTCAGTATATGTGAATATTTGTTGGAGCCAGTTCATCCAGCCGCCTGAGCTTGTATTATTACCTGCGACATAACCGATGACTGTTAATGGTAAAGACAAAATAATTGATGCAAAGATAACCGGAATAACTCCTGCAGTATTTAATTTGATTGGAATGTTAGATTCTGATTTACCTTTGAATTTTGATGAGCCTGGTCTGTTTGCATATTGAATAGGAACTTTTCTGATTGCGATTTGCATATATGTCACACCTACTAATACTAAAACAAACATTAACATGCTGACACCAAATAAAACATACCCGCTAAAATGTCCTTGATTAACAAAAACAGCTTGTAAAGCGTTACCTGGGTCTGCGATATAGTATTGAACCAACGATACAATCGTTCCTGGGAATGAAATAATAATACCAGCCACGATTAGCATTGATGTTCCATTACCAATACCTTTAAGCGAAATTTGATCTGACAACCAAATCATTAATGCAGTCCCTGCAGTTAATACAACTGCAATATAGAAATACACAATGAACCATAGGTTTCTACCACCTAAAGTTGCCCAATCTGTCGCTTGTGAAGTGAAAAGTCCTGCGCCCACATTATTGAATGCAAATGTCATTGCAATTGCTTGAACAAAAGCAAGAGCTATTGCTAAATAACGTGTTAATCTAGAGATTTTCTTTTTACCGACTTCTCCTTCTTCGCTCCACTCTTTTAAGAATGGAACAATGTCCATTTGTAATAACTGCACAACAATTGATGCAGTAATGTATGGACTAATACCAAGAGCAACAACCGAATAATTTCTTAATGCTCCCCCAGATATTGAGTTAGCGATTCCTAAGAATCCCCCTTCAAACGAATCGGCGAATGCCGCTTGATCAACCAATGGAATGGTCACTTTAGTTAAAAGTTTAAAGATTAAAAAGATCATTAATGTAAAAGCAATTTTTTTCAAGACTTCTTTGTTACTGAAAATCTTTTTAATTGTTTCCATTATATCACCTCAACCGTGCCACCAGCTGCTTCTATAGCTTCTTTTGCAGAAGTAGAAAATTTATGAGCCTTAACAGTTAGTTTAATTTCTAATTTTCCTCTACCTAAAATTTTAACGCCGCTTAATTCTTTACGAATAATACGATCTTTAAGTAATAATTCAGGTGTTACCTCTGTATCTGCTTCATATCTATTAAGGTCAGATAAATTGACTACAGCGAATTCCTTTCTAAAAGGATTTGTAAACCCTTTTTTAGGAAGACGTTTGAATAGTGGAGTTTGTCCACCTTCAAAACCAAGTCTTACGCCACCACCTGAACGAGAATTTTGTCCATTATGTCCACGTCCAGCTGTTTTACCTAAACCACTACCATTTCCACGACCCACTCTTTTTTTGTAATGAGTTGCGCCTGAATTTGGTTTTAATTCGTGTAATTTCATATCAGCACCCCCTACTTGCTTACTTCTTCGACTGAAACTAAATGACTAATGGTATTAATCATACCTTTAATCATATCTGTGTCTTCAACAACAACAGATGACGTTCTTTTGTTCAGTCCTAAAGCTTTAACCGTTTTTACTTGATTAGGTTTTCTACCTGATAAACCCTTTGTAAGGGTTACTTTTAATTTAGCCATTAGTGTAGAACCTCCTCGACAGTTAAGCCTCTCATTTCAGCAACTTGTTCAACAGTTCTTAATTCACTTAAGGCTCGAACAGTTGCACTAACGATATTAACTGGAGCATCCGAACCTAAAGATTTAGACAATACATCTTTGATTCCTGCTAATTCTAAGACAGCACGTACTGCACCACCAGCAATTACACCGGTACCTTCTACAGCTGGTCTTAAGAATACTTTTCCGCCACCGAATTTCCCAGTAATTGTATGAGGTATTGTTGTTCCATTTCTATGAACTTCAATAATATTTTTCTTAGCGGTCTCAATTGCTTTTTTAATTGCATCCGGAACCTCACTAGCTTTACCAATTCCGAATCCTACTTTTCCTTTTTGATCGCCAACAACAACTAAAGCTGAGAATTTGAAACGTCTACCACCTTTAACAACTTTGGTTACACGTCCAATGTTAACTACTCTTTCTTCATAAAGTTTTGGCTCTCTTTTAGAACGAGGCTTTCTTCCTCTTTTGCTACGTTTATTGTTTTCCATTTAGATTACCTCCTTCATTAGAATTCTAGCCCTGCTGCTCTAGCAGCATCTGCTAAAGCTTTTACTCTTCCATGGTATAAATAACCACCACGGTCGAATACGACTTTTTTAACACCTTGTTTAACTGCTTGTTCAGCAACTAATTTACCTACGGATTTTGCGCCTTTGATATTTGCTCCATTTTCTAATTTAAGTGATGAAGCTTGTGCTAATGTTACAGAATTTGTATCGTCTATGATTTGTGCATAAATTTGTTTGTTAGAACGGAAAACATTTAGACGTGGTCTTTCAGCAGTTCCTTTTATGTAAAATCTCATACGACGATGTCTAACTTTTCTATTTTTGTTTTTTATTACTGGTTTAAACATAATATCACCTCTCAACTGCGATTAAGCAGCTGTTTTCCCTTCTTTACGACGTACATATTCATCTTTGTAACGAATACCTTTTCCAAGATATGGTTCAGGTAAACGAACTTTACGAATAATTGCGGCAAATTGACCGACTTCTTGTTTATTAGCACCTCTTACTTGTATTTCTGTATTTTTTGGAACTTCCACGGTAATTCCTTTAGGAATTTCCATTTCAACTGGGTTAGAATATCCGACATTAAGAACTAATGTATCTGAACCTTTTAATTGCGCACGGTATCCGACACCTTTAATTTCAAGGGCTTTTAAATATCCTTCACTTACTCCAATAACCATATTATTCAATAACGCTCTTGTTGTTCCGTGTAAAGCACGATTGCGTAATGAATCATTTGGTCGGGTTACAGAAATTTCGTCTTCATTTATGTTTATTGTCATATTTTTATCGAATCCAAAGCTTAATTCCCCTTTAGGCCCTTTAACTACAACGAAGTTTTCATCGTTGACGTTAATTTCTACGCCTTGAGGAAGCTTGATCGATTGATTACCAACTCGACTCATAGTTTTCTTGCACCTCCATTATTTTTTGTTACCATATATATGCTAAGACTTCTCCGCCAACTTTTTCTTTTCTCGCAGCTCTATCCGTTAATAGACCTTTTGAAGTAGAAATAATCGCGATTCCAAGTCCATTAAGAACTTTAGGAAGGTCGTCTGTTTTAGCATAAACACGTAATCCAGGTTTGGAAATCTTTTTCAAACCTCTTATAACTCTTTCTTCATTATCTAAATACTTTAACTGTATACGTAAAGTACCTTGAACGCCTCCATCATTTACACTTTCAAAATCTGTGATATATCCTTCTTTTTTTAAAACGTTAAGGATTTCTGATTTTAATTTTGATGCTGGTAGCTCAACTTTTTTATGTTTCATTTGATTTGCGTTGCGAATTCTTGTTAACATATCCGCAATAGGATCTGTCATGACCATATCAATAATGCCTCCTTCCTTGATTTATAGGAAATAAATTCTTTCATAATATATTACCAACTTGCTTTTTTAACACCAGGGATTTGACCCTTGTAAGCTAATTCTCTAAAACAAATACGACATAATCTGAATTTGCGATATACAGAATGAGGACGTCCACAACGTTCACATCTCGTATAGTTTCTTACTGCGAATTTACTTCCGCGTTTTTGACTGACTCTTTTTGATGTTTTTGCCATTGTATCCTCCTATCTTCTAAACGGCATTCCGAATTGACTTAACAATTCGAAAGCTTCTTGATCAGTATTTGCTGATGTAACTATAACAATATCCATTCCTCTGATTTTTCCTACTTTATCGTAGTCAATTTCAGGGAATATTAATTGTTCCTTAACACCAAGCGTATAATTTCCTCTTCCGTCAAATCCTTTAGGATTAATCCCTCTGAAGTCTCTCACTCTAGGTAGAGCAAGCGAGACTAATTTATCAAAGAAATCATACATTCTTTGACCTCTTAAAGTAACTTTACATCCGATTGGCATACCTTCTCTTAATTTATATGTCGCTATAGATTTTTTAGCTCTAGTTACAATTGGCTTTTGTCCTGTTATTTGTGTTAATTCACTAACAGCATTATCTAATACTTTCGGATTTTGAACCGCATCTCCAGCACCAATGTTAATCACGATCTTGCTGATTTTCGGTGTCTCCATGATGGAAGAATAATTGAATTTTTCCATTAAAGATGGTGTAATCTCTTTACGGTATTTCTCTTGTAATCTATTCATTATTTTCTCCCTTCACTATTTCAATTCTTTGCCAGATTTTTTTGCATATCTAACTTTTTTAGTAACTTCTTCTTTATTCTTAGTTTCAGTTACTGTTTTATATCCGATTCTTGTTCTTGTTTTATCTTTTGGATCAATAACCATCACGTTTGAAGCATGAATTGGTTTTTCAATTTCAATGATTCCTCCATCAGGATTTACTTGTGATGGTTTAAGATGCTTTTTGATCTTCGTTAATCCGTCACCTTCTAAAACAACACGATTTGTTTTTTTAAGGACTTTAAGAACTGTTCCTTCTTTTCCTTTGTCTGCGCCAGAGATTATGATTACTTTATCACCGTTTTTTAATTTCATAAATGCGCCTCCTATAATACTTCTGGAGCTAAAGAAACTATTTTCGTGTAATTAGCGTCCCTTAACTCTCTTGCAACAGGACCAAAAATTCTGGTTCCCATCATGTTGCCGTCTTCTTTTAATATAACTGCTGCGTTATCATCAAATTTAATAAATGAACCATCTGCACGTTGTAACGTATATTTTGTTCTAACGATTACTGCTTTAACAACCTCACCTTTTTTAACCATTCCACCTGGAATAGCGTTTTTAACAGAAGCTACGATTACGTCTCCAATGCTTGCATACTTACGGCTAGTACCACCAAGTACTTTGATTGTTTGAATAATTCTTGCACCTGAGTTATCAGCGATTTTTAGTTTTGTTTCTTGTTGTATCATATCAATTCCCCCACCCTAAATAGTCTTACTTTTTTCAACTATTTCGACTAAACGGAATCGCTTAGTAGCTGATAAAGGTCTGCATTCTGTTATTTTTACAACATCACCATTTTTAGCTTCATTTTTCTCATCGTGAGCTCTGAATTTTTTAGAAGAGATAACTCTTTTTCCATACAATGGATGCTTTTTATACGTAGTGACTAATACTGCGATTGTTTTATCATTTGAATCAGATACAACATTTCCAGTAAAAAATTTTCTTACTTTTTCCATCATTATCCTCCCCCTAACTTCTTTCTCTCTCGGTTAAAATTGTTTTCATTCTAGCAATCGTTTTTCTAATATTTGATAAGCGTGCAGTATTTTCTAATTGACCAGTCGCTTGCTTAAAACGTAGGTCAAACATTTCTTTCTTCAAATTATCAATTTCTTCTAAGATTTTTGCGGTGTCCCACTCGCGAATTTCTTTTGCGTAAATCATTTAGAATCACCACTTTCTTTTTTAACAAACTTCGTTCTAATCGGTAGTTTGTGTGCTGCAAGTCTTAAAGCTTCTTTAGCAACTTCTTCAGTTACCCCTGCAACTTCGAACATAACTGTCCCTTTTTTTACAACAGCTACCCATTCTTCTGGAGCACCTTTACCAGATCCCATACGAACCTCTAAAGGTTTTTTAGTTTTTGCTAAATGCGGGAATATTTTAATCCATACTTTCCCAGCACGTTTCATATATCTAGTCATCGCAATACGACTTGCTTCGATTTGGCGTGAAGTAATCCAAGCGCCATCTAAAGCTTTTAGTCCGTAATCACCAAATGTGATTTCTGATCCACCTTTAGCCAATCCTTCATAGCTTACACGATGAGGGCGACGATATTTTGTTCTTTTAGGCATTAACATTATTATTTACCCCCTCTTTTTTTAGAAGGAAGTACTTCTCCTTTGTAGATCCATACTTTAACACCTAATTTACCATACGTTGTATTAGCTTCCGCTAATGCATAGTCAACGTCAGCTCTTAAAGTATGTAAAGGAACATTACCTTCATTATATCCTTCACTTCGTGCCATTTCAGCGCCACCTAAACGACCTGAAATTAATGTTTTACATCCTTTAGCACCAGATTTTAAAGCTCTTTGAATAGCAACTTTTTGCACTCTTCTAAAAGATGCTCTGTTTTCTAATTGTCTTGCTATATTTTCAGCAACCAATTTAGCGTCTATTTCTGGACGTTTTATTTCTACAACATTTAAAAATACTTCTTTATTCGTTAACTTTTGTAGTTGTTCTACAACAGCTTTTTTTGTTTCAGCATTTCTACCAATAACCATACCTGGTTTAGCAGTATGTACTGTAATAATAACTCTTTTTTTACTTCTTTCAATTACAACTTGAGAAACACTAGCGTTTTTATACAAATCTTCGATTAAGTCGCGAATTTTAATGTCTTCATGTAGTAAGTCGGCTACATCATTTTTTTCAGCATACCATCTAGATTCCCAATCACGAATGATTCCAATACGTTGTCCAACTGGATTTACTTTTTGTCCCATAAAATCCCTCCTTACTCTTTCTCAGCCACAGTTAAATATATGTGACTGGTTCTTTTTAAGATTTGAAATGCTCTACCTTGTGCATGTGGTTGCATTCTCTTAAGTGTTTTTCCTTCACCAACATAAATTTCTTTTACAAATAAATTATCTTGGTCTAATTGATAATTATGTTCAGCGTTAGCAACTGCTGATTTAAGTAATTTTCCAACAACGATGGCTGATCTTTTCGGTGTGTTTCTTAGTAAAGCGTATGCTTCACCAACACTTTTACCTCTAATCAAGTCCACCATTAATTTAACTTTACGAGGAGCTATTCTTACAGATCTTAAGACTGCTTTTGCTTCAGTAACTTGTTCCATCTTTATTTACCTCCCCTTACAGCTTTTTTCTCTAAATGTCCGCGATATGTTCTAGTCGGAGCGAACTCTCCTAATTTATGACCAACCATGTCTTCTGTAATATATACAGGAACATGTTCCTTCCCGTTATGAACGGCAATTGTTAAGCCAACAAATTGTGGAAATATTGTTGAACGTCTCGACCATGTTTGAATAACTTTCTTTGAATTAGTTTTTTTTGCGTTTTCTACTTTTTTCATTAAGTGATCATCACAAAATGGACCTTTTTTAATTGAACGTGACATACTTGAGTTCCTCCTTCCCTATTTGTTTCTTCTTCTAACAATATGTTTATTGCTAGCTTTTTTATTTTTTCTAGTGATTTTACCAAGAGCTACTTTACCCCATGGAGTAAGTGGCGATGGATGACCAATAGGTTGTTTACCTTCCCCACCACCATGTGGATGGTCGTTAGGGTTCATTGCAGAACCTCTTACTGTAGGTCTAACACCCATATGTCTTTTTCTACCAGCTTTACCGATGCTAATTAATGAATGGAATTCATTTCCAACTGCACCAATTGTTGCGCGGCATGTGCCTAATACTCTTCTAACTTCACCAGATTTTAATCTAAGTAATACATATCTAGCTTCACGCCCTAAAATTTGTGCGCTTGCCCCAGCAGCTCTAATCATTTGGCCGCCTTTACCAGGATACAATTCAACATTATGAACTATTGTACCAACTGGAATATCTTTGATTGCTTTTGCATTACCGATAACGATATCTGCATTTTCTCCAGATTCAATTTCCATTCCTACTTTTAATCCTTTAGGTTGTAAGATATAACGTTTTTCTCCATCGGCGTAATTGATTAAAGCAATATTAGCCGTACGGTTCGGATCGTATTCAATAGTTGCTACTTTCCCAACAATACCGTCTTTATTTCTTTTAAAATCAATTAATCTGTATTTACGTTTAGCTCCACCTGCTTGATGACGAACTGTGATTTTACCTTGGTTATTTCTTCCGCCATTTTTCTTAATAGTAGATAATAAGGATTTCTCTGGCTGTGATGTGGTAATCTCCGCATAATCGCTTTTGCTCATATGACGTGTACCAGGTGTTTGTGGTTTAAACTTTATAATAGCCATTATTTTTTCCTCCTATTATGCTGTATAAATGTCGATTTTGTGACCTTCTTCTAAAGTAATAATAGCTTTAGAAATAGCCGGTTTAAATCCTTGGTATTGACCAACTCTTTTTGCTTTTGGTTTACCATTAATGACATTTACTTTCTTTACTTTTACATCAAAGATTTGTTCAATCGCCTCTTTGATTTGAATTTTGTTTGCTCTTTTATCGACTTCAAATGTGTATTTGTTTTCTTCAGCTAATTTCGTTGTTTTTTCAGTAACGATTGGGCGTTTAACGATTTCATATTTTTCCATATTAACTTAAAGCCTCCTCAATCTTTTCTAAAGCATCTTTAGTAATAACGATTTTATTTACGTTCATAAGATCATACACACTGATATGGTTGAATAAATCTACTTCGATATTAGGAAGGTTTCTTGATGCAATCATTACAGCATCCATAACTTCTCCTAAGATCACCATTACTTTTCCTTCTGCTTTAACATTTTCTAAAACTTTCACCATTTCTTTAGTTTTATTTGCTTCTAAAGAAATTTGATCAACAAGAATAATGTTGTTTTCTCTTAACTTTTCAGATAAAACGATTCTTAAAGCCAAGCGACGAACTTTCTTGTTCACTTTGTATTTATAGTTTCTAGGACTTGGTCCAAACACAACTCCACCACCTACATATTGAGGCGCACGGATTGTTCCTTGGCGAGCATGTCCAGTCCCTTTTTGACGATAAGGTTTTTTACCTCCACCACGTACAGCAGATCTGTTTTTTGTCATAACAGTTCCTTGTCTCATAGCAGCTCTTTGTTGTTTAACAACGTCATAGATGACTTGGTTGTTAGCTTCAACATTAAATACTTCGTCTTTTAAATTAACATTTTTTACTGATTCACCTTGTTGGTTTAACATTGCTAATTTAGGCATAGCTTTTCCTCCTTCCAAAGAATATTATTTTTTAATTGCGTTTTTAATAACGATTAATGATCTATTAGGTCCAGGTACATTACCTTTAATAAGAATGATATTTCTTTCTGCATCAACTCTAACAACTTGTAAGTTTTGAATTGTAACAGTTTCATGTCCCATTCTACCAGGCATGTTTTTACCTTTTCTAATGTGGTTAGGTGAAATTACACCCATTGATCCAACACCGCGGTGATATTTAGAACCATGAGACATCGGTCCAATGTGTTGATTATGTCTTTTAATCACACCTTGGTAACCTTTCCCTTTTGAAGTTCCTGTAACGTCTACAAAGTCACCAGCGGTAAATATATCTATTTTTACCTCTTGGCCAGGTTTATACTCTTTCATTCCTGAAAGACGCATTTCCTTGATGTAGCGCTTAGGTGTTGTTTCAGTTTTTGCAAAATGACCAGCTAATGGTTTGTTGATCAAGTTTGCTCTTTTGTTCATAAAACCTAATTGAACAGATTCATAACCATCTGTTTCAACGGTTTTCTTTTGTAATACAACATTCGGTTCTGCCGAAATGACTGTAACAGGAATCATGTTTCCATTTTCATCGAAAATTTGTGTCATTCCTTCTTTTCTTCCTAAGATACCTTTTCTTGCCATGAGTACACCTCCTAATTTAATTTATTATTTTAATACGATATCTACACCAGACGGTAAATCTAAGTGCATTAAAGAATCAATAGTTTTTGGCGTAGGGTTAATGATGTCAATTAAACGTTTATGAGTTCTACGTTCGAATTGTTCACGTGAAGTCTTATTAACATGTGGACTTCTCAAAATTGTAAAAATTTCTTTTTCAGTCGGTAGTGGAACTGGCCCACTAACTTTAGCACCCGTTTTTTTCGCTGTTTCAACGATTCTCTTTGATGATTGATCTAACAATCTGTGGTCATAAGATTTTAATCTTATTCTAATTACTTGATTAGCCATTATTTAGTTCCTCCTTCGCATATAATTTAGCTTACATACTGGCTCCTTGTGAATGACCCAACCTCACACATACAACGCCTTCGTGTGTGTCAGCAACCTCACAAATCTCTGCCTTCCTATTTACATAGGCTTTAATATGATACCAAATATACTTTTTAATTGCAAGGATTTTTTACCTCTATTTATATTTATTTCCAAAAAGAAAGAAAAAATCATCAAATTTCTTTGAAATAATGACTTTTTCTATCCTTATATATATATTATTCACTTTTCCAAAAACTATCAATCATATCTTCTATATCATTGGGGTCATTACAAATTTCTAAATGGCTCCATGCATTTGGATACAATCTTAAATATTTTCTCATGGTAAACCTGTCATCTAACAATATGGCAATACCCTTATCTGATTCTGTTCGAATCACTCTACCAACTGCTTGTATGACTTTATTTAACCCTGGATAAGTATATGCATAATCAAAACCTTGCCTAAACTTTAAATCATAATGGCTCTTCAAGACATTATTATAATTACTTAATCCAGGTAATCCAACGCCGACAATTAAAACACCACTTAATAATTCGCCAACCAAATCAATAGATTCTCCAAATATACCACCCATCACAAACATAAACACTTGGGTTTCATCTGGGTTTTCTGCGAATTGATTCATCATTTCATTTCTTTCTAAACCACTCATATCTCTTGTTTGTGTAATGAAATGAACATTCTCGATTTCTTCAAACGCTTTTTTCTGCACTTGTTTCATATAATAATAACTTGGAAAATAGACAATATAATTACCTTTTTTAGATGCAATCATTGCTTTTAATGTATCTATAATTCTAGGGATAGATTGTGCACGATCATGATATCTTGTTGAAACATTATCCACAGCCAACACCAATAAGTTGGCAGGTTTAAATGCAGAACTGAAAGCACTAAATTTTCCAATATCATTCGTTAATAGATTTTTGTAATAATCGATTGGTTTTAATGTTGCACTAAAGAAGACAATGCTTTCCAAATAATCTTCAATCACGTCATTAATAAACCCTGATGCATTTAAACATTTAATGGAAATAAAATAATCATCCTTATCTCTTTCTATTAAATACACAAATTCCTCATTATAGTATTCTGATATTTTAATAAAACGATTTACTAGAAAATATAAATTTTGGATGTCTTCTTTACCGATGGTTAATTTCTCATTGGTTAAGATGTCATCAAACTTAACTAACAATACCTTTAATTTATGTATTAACAAATCATCAATTTGATATTCACGTAGAAAATCAATTTTTTCTAATTTCTTTTCAGCATCTTCAAACATCTTAATGATTTCTTTGACTTGAAATGTTGGATTTGGTTTTAAATATTGTGATATTTCTAAGAACTCCTCAAACGCAGTCTTATTAATGGCTGCAGAATACATATCTCTTGATCGCGATACTAAATTATGAGCTTCATCAACCAAAACTATCGGCTGATAAACGTTATCCTCAAAATATCTGGTTAAGTGAACAATCGGATCGAAGACATAATTATAATCACAAATAACAATATCTGAGTAATTCGATAAATCTAAGCTTAATTCAAAAGGACATATCACATGTTTTCTTGCATAGTCATCAATCACTTGTCTAGAAAACTTAGATACATTCATAAACACATCTTCAATGGCTTTAAACACTTTCGAATAATATCCATTAGCATAAGGGCAAACATTCGGATCACAATCTCTTTTTTCTAACAGACACACACTATCTTTTGCGGTAATCTCAACAGTCTTTGCTTTTAAACCTTCTTCTTCTAATAATCTTACGGTTTCTAATGCTGTTCTCTTCCCATCATTTTTTGCGGTAAGATAAAATATTTTTTGTCTTGGCTGATGAATGGCTTTTAATGCCGAAAATATTGAAGCTACTGTTTTACCAAGTCCTGTTGGTGCTTCAATATAAGCAACTTCTCTGGCCACAATATTTCTATAAATCACTGCCATCATTCTTCTTTGATTAAATCTAAATTTATCAAAAGGAAACTTTAATCCTTCTATTGAAGATAATCTTTCTTCTTCATGATTTAATAGTTTTTCTTGCCAATCAAAGAATAATTCTATTGTTTCTAAACAAAATATTTCTAAATCATTAAATGAAAAGACATTCTTTAATTGTTTAATCTTTCTTGTTTTCACATCAATATATGTTAACCATATTTCTATACGATCAAGATTTTCTTTTTTAGCATAAATATAAGCATAGACCTTAGCTTGAGCCAAATGACTTGGCGTGGTGGTTTCTTCTAAAACATCAAAGTCAATATGAGTAGATTTAATTTCTTCGATAATATATGTATTATCTCTATATAAAACACCATCAATGCGACCACTGATGTTTAATTCAAATGATTCATTTGTAAAAACCTCTTTAACAACAACTTCTTTACGATCCGATTCAAGGTATTTATCTTGCCAAAAGCCATGAATCATCGTGCCTTCAGTTGCTCGGTTTTTTAAATCTTTTAGATTTGATATACTACCAGAACCATAAATCAGTTCAACCAAATCTCTGACACTTAATTGTAAGTTTTTCATTAAATCACCACCTCTATTATACATTATTTTGCCGTGAAAAAAAGCAAGTAATTAACTTGCTTTGTTGAAAACAATTTTAAATGGTAACAACGGTAAACCATTATTCGAATAAATATCACACATCGGATTATCGTCATATGCATAACGTATTTCTTTAACATTTCTCGGAACTTTAACCGTAATTTTATTGCCATTAATCTTCACATCTTCAACTGGATAATAATCAGCTCTATCAACAGTATAATAAAATCCTGATTGGGAGCCAGATTTAGATTCCAAAGAACCAAATTGTTCATCTATAAATATTTCCACTCTATTTCTAAATTTTTTATATGAAGCAATTTGTGGAAATACTGCGTTTTCTTTTTCAGTAGTTTGATTATATTGTCTTTCTAAAACCATATTAACAAGTCGTTTACTTAAAATAGATTTATTCATACTAATCATTCCAGTTTCTTCGATATCGACAACACTAACTAAATGAATATAATCATTCTCATAACACAAGTTACTTTGTGCTATTCTAATTTCACTTGGAGCAATGTAATTATTTTTAGCATCTACAAAACTAGGTATTTGAATAATATAAAAAGTCAATTGTTGATCATTGAATGCATCCCGATAAGACTCTATGGTGTCTTTTAATGCTCTTTCATAAAAATGATAGTGGTAAAAATCATTTTCACCTTGTGAAAAAATCACAGACTTAAACTGATACCCGAAATAATGATTTTTCAAATATTGAAAATCCCTTGAAAGGTTGTAATCTTTCATCGAAAGAATACCATTCAAGTAATTCTTCATTTCTCTATCACTGGTAATGGTTGCTTTGTTTGCCCATGAGAATATATTTTCATCTTCTTTACTATAAGTAACAACCCCAATCGGTTGCTTTAATTTTTTATGTAAGTTTTTAGCATATAAGTAAGAAAACACACTCAGATGATTTATTGAATCTTTTCCGGAAACTAACCACTTTTTATCTTTTTCTAAATCAAATAAACGTATTTGTTCATGTTGATAATCATCTTCTTTTGAACTTGCATTTAAAGTCTGTGATAAGTTCTTTCCACCAATAAACAAAAACACATCACCAATTAAAACATTCTTTATTGTTTCTTTTTGTTTTTTACAAGACACTGAAAAAGAAAAACTTTTGTCCAAAGGTTTTTCTGGTTTTAGTTCTATTACAAAAAATTCTTTAGTTGTTCTAATTGTCTTTTCTTGATCTAGCATCTTTACAGTAATATCAACATGTTTCTTACACTTGCCATATACACGAATAGGTTTATTCGCTTGTATAATCATATTGGCCCGAAAGATTAAAGCTAATTTAAAATTTTTTAACATTTTTTTCTCCTTAAAAACAAATCCATCACTAGTATATCAAAATAAATCTAACTTTGTAAACCATAATCATTTATTATTTTTTCAAACAAAAAACCACTAAATAAATAGTGGTTTAAAAAGAAATATTTACGTTAACAATACTAAACTCGAAGCCATCAAAAACATACCAGCAATTGATCCATATATTGCAATATGATATTCACCATATTTTTCTGCAGTTGGCAATAATTCATCTAAAGATATATAAAACATAAGTCATGACATCTGCAGAAAACCCAAGTGCAGCTGATAAAAACTTTTTATTCGCCTTTTTAGGTTAAACGCTAGAATTGAACCAATTCCAGTTGATAAACCTCCGCCTAATGTCATTAAAAATGCAAGTAAATTATACGTGTTGGTACTTCAGAAAGGCTCAGAATCAATGGAAAATAATCATTAATAAATGATTCCTACTTAAGCACAAGCCAATTCATATATTTTTTTAGCATCTTCCATTGTTAACTTTTTGAAATTACCAAATGTTTTTCCAGCATTTTCTTGTAATTTATTAACTAATTTATCAATGTCTTCTTCTTTTGCGCCAATGCCTTCAAAACGAGTTGGCATACCCATTTCTTCATAGAATGATTCTAATTCAGAAATACCTTCTAGTGCTATTTGCATATCTGTTTTATTTGTTGAATCAACACCAAATACTTTTATTGCAAATCTTTTATATTTCTCAATATCTTCTTCTAATGTATATTTCATATACGCTGGATAAATAACTGATAAACCAGCACCATGTGTCACATCATATAAAGCACTTAATTCATGTTCTAATCCATGACTTGCCCAATCTTCAACGCGACCTACACCAAAGAATCCATTATGTGCAATGGTTCCTGCCCAACATATGATGGCTCTTGCATCATAGTTTGTCGGTTCATCCATTAATTTTTTACCAGCTTCTATGATAGATACCAATGTACCTTCAGCTAATCTATCAATAAATAATGTGTTTTCACTTTTTGTTAAATATCTTTCAAAAATATGACCCATCATATCCACAACACCAGCTGATGTTTGATATGTTGGTAACGTATAAGTTAATTCTGGATTAATGATAGAAAATTGAGGTCTATAGAACGGTGAATTTAAACCTCTTTTTAGCATACCATCAGTTTTTGTAATCACAGCACTTTGAGAACCTTCACTACCTGCAGCTGGAATGGTTAAAATAACACCTATTTTAAGCGCATCTTCCATTTGAGCTTTTCTAGCATAGAAATCCCAGAAGTCCCCCTCATATTTAGCGCCAGCAGCAATTGCTTTTGCTGAATCGATAGTTGAACCTCCACCAACCGCTAATACAAAATCTACATTTTCTTTTTTACATAACTCAATGCCTTCATAAACTAAGGTATCTCTTGGATTTGGTACAACCCCACCAAGTTCTACATGTTCAATGCCCGCTTCTTCTATTGACTTAACAACTCGATCAAACAAACCAGATCGTTTAATAGAGCCTGTCCCATAATGAATTAATACTTTTTTTGCTTTTTGTGATTTTAATAATTGACCAACTTCTTTTTCTGTATCTTTTCCAAATACAAATTTGGTTGGCGAATGAAAAATAAAATTATTCATAGTCCACCTCTTTCAAGGTTATTATAACATAAATTAGACATTTATTTCCACCGCTTAATATTTTATTTAATGATAGTCATTCATATATATTTAATTTTTTTAAATACATGTTATAATGTATTGACAAAGATCTTTTTGGAGGAATCTATGAAGGATTTAACATGGATTAAAGACAATTATATAGCGCATAGAGGGTTTCATTCATTGGATAAATCAATACCCGAAAATACTTTAATTGCTTTTAAAAAGGCCATTGATTATAATTATTCAATTGAGTTAGATGTTAATATAACAAAAGACGGTCAAGTGGTTGTCTTTCACGATATTAACTTAGAAAGACTATGTAAAGTTGATATTAATTTATCTGATGTAACCTATGACGAAATTAAAGGTTTTCATATTTTAAACTCAAATGAGAAAATACCTTTATTATCTGATGTATTAGAATTGGTTAAAGGTAAGGTCCCACTATTAATTGAACTAAAGACGAAAGGTCATAACAGATTGTTATGTGAGTCATTCGTTAAAACCATGTCTAATTATAATGGTGAATATGCCATCCATTCTTTTAGCCCTTGGATAGTCCATTGG
The DNA here is from genome assembly GCA_027859085.1 of Mycoplasmatota bacterium. Taxonomy (GTDB): domain Bacteria; phylum Bacillota_I; class Bacilli_A; order Izemoplasmatales; family Hujiaoplasmataceae; genus Hujiaoplasma. Next base: position 8,908 of record JAQIBJ010000047.1, on the reverse strand, counting down.
TTCAAAAAGAATGAGCCTGATGTCATTAGAGGACAAATCGCTGAATATTTTAAAAGTAATACAAAAATGAATAGCCTTGTTAAATTATTAATGAAACGAATGACTTTTAATCGATACACAAAACCAGATTTTATCAACTATGGTATAAAAGATTTACCCAACAAATATGCGACTAAATTCCATAATGAAGGCGTGTGTGTCATATCTTACACGGCGCGAAACTATCTTGAATTCAATCTCGTAAAAAAACATTATGACAATGCTGTGTTTGAATTCTTTAGACCTGAAATTGAAGAGCATTAAAAAGACGAAATTTCAAAATTTCGTCTTTTATTATGCTTATATTTAATCCATATCTACATCAAAGTTTTCTATAATTGAGCCCTTTTTATTGATTTTAATATCACCGTGTTTAACAAAAAGCATTGTGAAGAACGCTGCTGCAACAAATAATGTTGCATAAGGGAACAATACAGTACGTGTTCCTAAAGCGTCCATTAAAGCACCTGATAAAGCTGGTGTGAGTATTTGTGCTCCCATTGAAAACATGTAATAATATCCAGTATATTTACCTACATTAGAGCCTTTTGCTAATTCAACAACCATTGGATAAGAGTTTACATTAATAGTTGCCCAAGCGATGCCAGTCAATCCAAAGATTGCATACATAAAGAATGCTGTGTCAGGGGTTAGGAAATACACTGAACCAAAGCTGAACGTTAATAAAATAATGCCAAATAAAATCATTTTCTTTCGACCAACTCGTGTCGCTAATATCCCTATTGGAATAAATGCTATAAGTGCTGCTCCGTGAGCTATGTAAATCGGTATTGCATAACCAATTTTTAAAACATTAGGTGCATAATCAGAAATTTTTGTAGTCACTGCATTATACCCAAAGAACCAAAGTGTCACTGAGAGCAAGATAAGAATCAGCGCTGTTTTTTTACTCTTAGATAAATCAATTTCTTCTTGAGATAAATCTTCTAATTTATCTTCTTCTTCAACCAAATCAAACTTGATTTCATTCGCAACTTTTTCAGCAACCAATTCAGGCTCTTTAACCTTAAATAAGAAAATAGTTAAAATAACCAACATTAAAACTCCTATGGTAATAAACGCTGGAGTATAATTCACATAAGAAAATCTATCCAAGCCAAATAGCATCAGCGTTCCTAAAGCTAAGATTGCCCCTAAAGACCCCATCAGATTAATGATGGCGTTTGCTTTAGACCTCATTGGTTTAATCGTCACATCTGGCATTAAAGCAACAGCAGGCGATCTATAAGCTGACATCGCTAATAATGCTACAAATAATGTTGCTATGAATACTATCAGTGTTCCAGGTGATTGTGTTGTTACAATCCAAGCTCTCTTATTAGCATGTTGACTAAACAATACTTCTAAAGAAATAAGTTCATCATCACTTATTTCATTATCCGCAAATATTTGATCTTCATCAATCGTTATATTCTCTCCAAAGGGAACACTCCGTGTGTAAATATCACTTGTAATTTTATTGTAGTTTTCTTGAGAAATAATACCCTCGTTTAATAATTGATTCCACTCTTCATCAATACTATCCGTAATTGATTTCCATTCAGCCACTGTCAAATCATCACCGGAATTATAAATTAGATTGTAATCTTCAATCATAGATGTTTGGGCAGCTTCAATTTTGCTCTTTTGAACATTATCTGAAAAGGTTAATGCCATAAAAGCAAAAGCAGCCACCACGGTTCCTATGATAATAAATGGTGTTCGTCTTCCGCGTTTATGATTAGTCCTATCGGATATAGCACCAAACACAGGAATCAAAAGTAAAGCCAATACATTGTCTAATGCCATAACGACTCCCGACCACAATTGATTCAACCCGAATTTATCAATCAAGATTTTAGTAATCACTGCATCATAAGTTTGCCAAAACATTGAAATCGTTAAAAACGCTAACCCTACTAGAAAGATTTTCTTAAAATTTAATTTCATAATCCACCTCATTATCCAATATTATTTTTATTATATCATGATAAAGAAAAAAATATGATGGATTTTTGAAAAAATAAAAAGCGCTTTACAGCGCCTTTTTTAATTAATCAAACATAAAGTTTTGTTGAAATTCTTTTAATGGCTTCTTCATTATATTTATTCTTTTTCAATTGTACCATATAATCATCCACATGTCCTGAAGTGACTTTAAAGAATAATGTTTTCTTCGCTTTAAATATCATTAGAAGTCCAATGAGTACTAGAATAAATGCAAGCCCGTAGTATATCAAATCATTGATCAAGACAAACATACCAGACACTTGAAAAGCGTAATTTGATAATGCAGGTAAAAGCGTTGACCCTGTATAAGCAAATATTGCCAATAAAAGTCCCGCTACCAATAAAACAAATCCTATAAATTTAGTAATATATGTAGAATTCATGTATTCAATATAATATTCAATATGAGTGATGGTATTTCTTTGAATCTCATTAATACCTTTTCTTCTTATTTTTCGTTTCTTTTTATAATAAACGCCGTCATTAAAAACAATTAATCTTTTGGTTGTTAGAACCATTCGGCATTCATTTTTTTTGCCTTTTAATTTATTAAAGTCATAATAGACCTTTTCATCTTTAGACAATTTAATTTGGTTTACGAGATTTTTATCCATAAAACCACCACCATTCTTATTATAATTTTACTTTATTTAATCATATATTTCAATAGATAGCGGAAAAAATGACTTAATAAGCAGCTTTTTGCACAATTTTTGTTATTTCACCAAACAACATTGGTACAACTCCAAGACCCATTGCAATTAATAATTCCACAAATGTTAATGGTTCTAATTTGAATATTTCTGCAGTAAATGGCACATAAACTAATAATAACACAAGACCTAAAGAAATAAATACAGAGTAATTTAAAAACTTATTACTGAATGGATTGAATTGATATAAGAATTTCGTTTCTGATCTTGCTGAGAAAGCTCTTAACAATTCACCAAACACAATAGTTACAAACGCCATTGTAATGGCTTGTGTTTCAGATGCACCTTCAATGACTGATAACCCTAATTTGAATGCTGTTAAACCAGCTAACATTAATCCGGTACCTTGAATAAGTACTTTAATCAATGTTTCTTTATTTAATAATTTTTCTTTGGTATCACGAGGTGCTCTATCCATCGCATTACCTTCAGCTTTTTCCATACCAAGCGCAAATGCTGGGAATGAATCGGTCATTAGATTAATCCATAATAAATGAATGGCCATCAATGGTAATAGTCCATTAAAGAATGGTGAAAATATCATCGCTAATAAAATTATAAAGATTTCACCAACGTTACATGAAACTAAGAACACGGTAAATTTCCTAATATTACTATAAATTGTTCTTCCTTCTTCTACAGCTGCAACAATTGAACTAAAGTTATCATCTGTCAAAATCATATTAGATGCTTCTTTAGAAACCTCAGTACCTGTAATACCCATTGCAACACCAATTTCAGCTTGTTTTAATGCTGGAGAATCATTGACACCGTCTCCAGTCATGGCGACAACTTCTCCATTTTTCTGTAAAACTTCAACAATTCTAATCTTATCTGCTGGTGTACTTCTTGCGAACACATCACATTTAAGGATTGCTTCTTCAAATTCTTCATCGGACATATCTCTTGTGTCCTCACCAGATAAAGCAAGTCCACCTTCTTTTAATATATTGAGTTCTTTAGCGATTGCTTTAGCTGTAATGATATGGTCACCCGTAATCATCATGACACGGATTCCCGCTGTATGACATTTAGCGATCGCATCTTTTGCTTCTGGTCTTGGTGGATCAATCATTGCCACTAAACCAACAAAAATTAAATCTTGTTCTAAATCCATTGATTTAGGCTCATCAGTCTCACGATAAGCAAACCCTAAAACTCGATATGCTTGTGCTGAAAATTCTTCATTTTGTTTTAAGACTTTATCAATGTCTTTTTTTGTGATTTTTCTAACTTTACCATTGATTGAAATGCGATTACATTTCTTAATCAATTGGTCACTAGCCCCTTTTGTTAAAACAAGATTTTTATCGTCAACTTTATTAATTGAAGACATCATTTTTCTTGTTGAATCAAATGTGTATTCATTTAATTGTGGATAAGTATCTTCGGGATCATCTACAGAAAACCCACCCTTAGCTGCCATTACTAATAAGGCGCCTTCTGTCGGATCTCCTAATATTTTATTTGCACTTTCTATTTTTGAGTCATTACATAATAATGATATCTGTAAAATTTTTTCTAAATTACCACTAGGTTTAACTTTTTTATCATCTAATAGGATGTCGCCTTTAGTTTCATAACCATTTCCACTAACATCATATACATGATCTAAATCATAAATGCGTCTAACAGTCATTTCGTTTTGGGTTAATGTTCCAGTTTTATCTGAACAAATCACTGATGATTGCCCTAAGGTTTCAACTGTTGATAAGTTTTTAATAATTGCATTTCTTTTAACCATCCGTTGCATTCCTAAAGCCAAAACAACAGTGATAACAGCGGTTAATCCTTCTGGGATAGCCGCAACAGCTAACGCAACTGATGTCAAGAATAACTCAAGTTCAAATTCAAAATTATTTTGAATGAAACCTAACATAAATACCACAAATGAAATAATGATGATGACAATACCCAATACTTTAGCAAATTGATCAATGGTTTTTTGTAATGGTGTTTTGCCTTCTTCTACGGCATCAAGCATTGTTGCAATCTTACCTATCTCGGTTTCCATTCCAATACCAGTGACAATCCCTTTTCCCTTACCATAAGTAACAAGGGTTGACATATATACTGAATTTTCTCTTTCTGCCAATGCAGTAGGGTCTTCAAGTTCTATGCTTGCATCTTTTTCTACAGGCGTTGATTCTCCAGTTAAAGATGATTCATCAGTTTTTAAATTGGTTGATTCTAACAGCCTAATGTCCGCAGCCACAAAATCTCCAGTTTCTAATAAAACAATATCACCAACTGTTAATTCTTCAGAAGAAACTTCAATTGTTTTTCCTTCTCGAATAACTATTGCATGTGGAGAACTCATTTTCTTTAACGCTGCCAACGCATTATTTGCTTTTTGTTCCTGGTTAACTCCAAGAATAGCGTTTAATAAGACAATGGCAATAATGATGAATCCATCAATTAACCCTTCTCCTTCTAAAACGCCAACCACAACGGATACTGCTGCGGCTATAATTAAAATAATAACCAAGAAGTCTTTAAATTGATCAAGAAACATCATTAACATTGTTTTTTTCTTTGATTCTCTTAATTGATTCTTCCCGTATTCTTCCTGCCTCTTATTGACTTCCTCTTTCGTTAATCCCTTTTTTGAATCAACTTTTAAAGTTTCTAAAATTTCCTTTTTTGATTGACTGTATGACTCCATATATTCACCCTTTCTTAGAAAAAACAGACTTATACACAAAAAATGCATAAGTCTTGCTGTTTAAAATTAAACCAGGTATTTAACCATGATGTTGATTTAATTGCACTTAGGCCAGCTACTCCCTTATTGATATAATTATAACCTATGGACTAGAAGATGTCAATCATATTATGCGTTTTCGATGAATAAAAAACCATGCTAAATTACTCCCCATCAGTACTAATCCACTACCTCCAAGGATCAATATATTTTGATTTTTTTCAAAAAATCCAACTTCAATTTCTTCAGGCGATAAAAAGATACCGTCAACAACCTGATCAATGACTTTAATTTCTAAATTTTTATTAGTTTTTTTTCCAAATTCATCTTCAAACAATAGTTTCAAATGATAGGTTCCTGGTTTATTGGCGTGTTTTGTATAGGAATCATACTTCACAGTTATCAGATAGTCTCTACGACTGTCTAATTCATTTGTTTTTGTTAATAATTCCGCAAAATCTGGTAGAGTCATCACTTGATCTGAATACACTTGAATCACTGATAAGTCAAAGTATATCATGGGGCCAATGCTATCAATCACATTAACCGTTATTATTTTTTCAGTTCGATTACCGGAAGAATCAGTTGCTGAAAATACAACATCATATTCTCCGATTTGTTTAGGATTATCTTTATAAGCATTACTTTCCACAACCAAAAAGATGTTTTGATCATAATTATCCGATACACTTAACCCTGATATAATAGTTGATTCAGAATAATATTGATTATATCCAATATGGATACTGGATTCACCAGTAATGATTGGTGCTTCTTGATCAATCACATCAATAACTAAATCATGTAACGTTTCATTTCCAGAACTGTCTAAAACACTAAATTGCATAGCATAAGTGCCCACTATATTAGAATTAATTGTATACTCATTATTCACAACCGTTATTAAATGGGAAATATCTCCATCATAATTATCGCTTGCAGATAATTGTGAAAGAATCTCCTCTTCAGTCAATACATTGGGATACAATACTTCTAGTTGATTAATATCTGAAAATACAGGCTCTAAGACATCCACAACTTCCACAAATATTTCAACTTCAGATAAGTTTCCGCTCGAATCAGCGACACTAAAAATCATTGAATAAGTTCCCAATGTGTCCATCGAAGTCGTGTACCCATCATTCAATAAAGTAATATTGGTCGATACATCGCCATCAATTGTATCATAAGCAACCAAAGAGTTTTGAACTTCTACCGCTGTAATTGGTCGATCAACATATGAGATGATTGTACCTGAACTTTGAAAATACGGTGAGGTTGTATCAATCATCGTTCCAGGAATATGCTCCTCATAAGCAGTCGGAAAATTGCCTTCTTCAATCTGAATACCCTGAGCCTCTTCTTTACTCATCACATCTAACCCTCTTATTTCTAAAGAGATGAAATTAACGTCTATATCAGTTGAAAACAAATAATAACGATACGTATTGCTATCAAATGATGTTCCTAAAAAATCATTGCCAGTAAAAATGACTTCATCGTAAATTTCGCCATTGCTTATATACCGTATATATATTTCCACCATTGGACTATCCAAAGCTGCATCAATTGAAAATACATAATCCGTATCTGGCTTAACCATAATGTCATCAATTGAATATAATACAGGAGCCTCTTCCATAATATATTCTAGATTATCCATAGATACATAATTCTTACCACCAGGCAAATAATTAATTTGTCCAGCAAAAACATATTGATTTATTCCAAAAATTAAAACTGTTAATAAACTCATAAAACCAAAAAATTTCTTCATATTATTTCTCCTTTTACTATAATATTACTTATCAAAAATTAAAATTCTTTAAAACTAATCATTTTAAGATTAAAAAAAATCATGTTATAATCTTTAATGAGGTGACTAATTATGAAAAAACAAAAATTAAATAACGACACTCTAATGCCAATCATTGGATTAGGAACATTTAGAAGTAAAGACGAAGATGCTTATAATGCTGTTTTAACTGCTTTGAAAACAGGATATAGACATATTGATACTGCAGCAGTATATGGCAATGAAGAATCTGTAGGAAAAGCCATTAAAGATTCAGGTGTTAAAAGAAAAGATATTTTTGTAACAACAAAATTATGGAACACTGAACAAGGTTATCAATCGGCCATTAAAGCATGTAATGATTCTTTAAAAAAATTAGGTTTAGAATATGTTGATCTATATTTAATTCACTGGTTTAAAGGTTATGAAAACTCTATAGACACATGGAAAGCTTTGGAAACACTTTATGAAATGGGTAAAGTCAAAGCCATTGGCGTCTCAAACTATAACGTTCATCACTTACAACATTTATTAGACAACGCTAAGGTTAAGCCTATGGTAAACCAAGTTGAAACACATATTCGCTTACAGAATGAATTCTTAAAGGATTTTTGTAAAAACAATGGCATTCAATTAGAAGCTTACGCACCGTTAATGTCACATCATATCGATGAATTACTTGAAAATGAAACCATGCAAGAAATTGCTAAGAAATATAAAAAATCAGTTGCACAAATCGCAATTAAATGGTTAACAGAACGTGATATCGTTGTGATTCCAAAAAGTGTTCACTCAAAACGCATTAAAGAAAACTTTGATATCTTTGATTTCTCACTAGATGATGAAGATATGAATAAAATCAAAGAATTAAATAAAGGGGAAAAATACTTCCCTGAATTTGATAATGTAATGTTCTAAAAGAAATTTAAGTATAAAAGAGGTTAATCATTTTGAAAATGATTAACCCTTTTTTTATATTTTATCGATACCTTTTATGTTCATTTCTTAATTATATTTGCATTCAAAAATCCATCTAATGTTTCTTTAAACTTGACATTGTCACTTTCTTTTCTTTTTGAAATATGACCATATCTTTTTTTTGCTTTTCTCATTTTTTGATTTAAATGTCTTTGCAATAATAAAGTATCAATATTATCAGCGGTGTAAAACCAACCATCTTGATGTAATGCATAAGCCCCTTTAAGTAATATTAAACTGGCTAAACCATAATCTTGAGTGACAACCAAATCTCCTTTTTGTGTTAATCTTACAATTTCATGATCTGCCACATCATTTCCCGCATCAACAGTGATTACTTGTCCATAATTAGTTTGAATCATATGATGAACATTACATACAATGATTAAATCAACTTTGTATTCTTTTGCTAATTCAGTTGTAATACTTCTTACTGGACTTGCATCCGCATCAATTAATATTTTCATAAACAGTCGAGTAGACTATTCTCGACATACTCCTTTCAAATTACGTAAGGGTAAGTCTTATAAGCCCCTCACAGAACCCATCGTGCCTTATTAAGGCAATAGGCTCTTCATATTCTCTTACTTACCAAACTTTCACGTATAACTTTGGTTTCATTATTGGTTTTCTTTTAAGTTTCTTAAAATACCTCTCCCAATTCAAGTA